>JAGSPQ010001013.1:0-2121 GCA_018262385.1 Myxococcaceae bacterium
CAAACGCACGAGGGGCGCCGAAACGCGCCGGTGACGGCTAGCGTCTGGCAACAATCGACCAATAGAGTCTTGACGACTCTTTATTGGGTGGTTAATACTCTATTGGTGAGGACGGGCACATGACTTCGATGCTGGCGACCGACGGCTACAAGTTCTCGATGGCGGAGGCCGGGTGGCCGCTGCGGCGCGAGACCTTCTACTACTCGCACCGGAAGGGTGGAGCGCAGCTGCTGCCGTTCGACGTCGGCGCCGAGCTGAAGCGGATCCTCCCGGTGGGGACGCCGGCCGACTACGCCTGGCTCCAGGCCAACGAGTACGAGATGGGGGGCGGGTTCAAGGCGGCGATCACCCAGCACGAGGTGGTGATCCGGGCGCTGCCGAAGCTGTCGGTCTTCTACGACCGCGAGCCGCTGTTCAGCGTCACCGGCAGCTCGGCGCTGGTCTCGTGGCTCGAGCCGCTGCTGCTGCAGTGGAGCTTCCGGATCCAGGTCGCGACCCTCGCCCGCTTCTCGCCCGACACCCTGGCCGAGGCGGTGAAGGTGGTGACCTGCGAGCGGCAGCGGGAGTTGGTGCTGCAGACGCTCGATGCGGTGGGAGTGAAGGCGCCGCCGGTGGCGGTCGACAGCGAGGGCTACGTGCAACGGGTCTCGGCCCGGGTGGAGGAGCTGGCGCAGATCGTCGGCGACCCGAAGCGGCTGTTCGAGGTCGGGCTGCGGGCCGCGTCTTGCCTCGAGCAGCACCGGCTGGCGCTCGAGGGCTGCAAGCAAGCGGGGCTGACCCGGACCAGCAGCGTGCTGGGGGCGAGGGAGCTTTCGATGGTCCCGGTCGGGACGATGGGCCACGAGCACGTGCAGCGGTACGGCAGCGACGACGCCGCGTTCCGGGCGATGAGCGAGCGGCGGCCGCAGCGCAGCAGCTACCTGCTCGACACCTTCGACACGATCGGCTCCGGGCTGCCGGCGGCGCTGGCGCTGATCGCCGAGCGGCGCGGGGCGGGGGACAGCATCCGCTACGACTCGGGGGACAAGGAGGTGCAGTACGCCTTCGCCTGCCAGCGCGCGCGCGAGCTGGGGATCACCCCGGTGCAGATTCTGGAGGACGGGTTCGACGCGAAGCAGACCCGCCGGTTCGAGGAGCTGCGGCTGAAGGAAGGGGTCGCCCCCACCCACCAGGTCTACGGCTACGGCGGGTACCTGGTCGCGTCGACCTCGGGGACGCCGCTGACGCGCGACCGGGTGGCGGCCGTCTACAAGCTGTCGCAGACCGGCGCCCGGGCGACGATGAAGTTTGCCAACGAAGCGGGAAGCGGGAAGCAGAGCGTTCCGGGCAGGCCGGTTCTGTTCCGACGCGATCAGCCGGGGGGCACAGGCCCCGTGGGCATCGTCGGGCAGGAAGGAGAGCAGCCGCCGTCGGGCTACTTCCTTCTGACCGGAAACGCCGAAGGCCGCCCCGCGCCGTTGGCGGAGGCCGCTCGCGCGAGCGGTCTGGCTTTCTCGGAAGCGACCACCGCGCTGATGGCGGCGTGCCGGAAGGCGGCGTTCGGATGAGCTTCCACCTCTCCACTGCCTCGGTGCTGGGCCGCGAGCACGCGCGGCTGTTTCGCAACAACCAGGACGGGGTGGCCGCCCGGGTCGAGGCCGGGGTGGCGGTGGCGGTGGTGACCGATGGCTGCGGCAGCGGGGCCTCGAGCGAAGTCGGCGCGCGGCTGGGGGCGCGGTTCCTGGCCCAGAAGCTCCCCGGGCTGGCGCGGGAGGTGGGGGTGGGACCGCGGCTGGCCGATCGCGCGGCCGAGGCGCTGCTGGAGTGGATGGCCGGGGTGGTGCGGCCGCTGGACGTCGATGGGGGCGCGCTGCCGGCGCTGGTGAGCGAGCAGTGGCTGTTCACCGTGCTGTGCGCGGTGATGGACGAGCGGTCGGCGCTGATCTTCGGGATCGGAGACGGGGTGTGGCGCGCCGATGCGGCAGGGCGGGTGCTCGAGCCGGGGGAGGACAACGCGCCCGACTACCTGGCGTACCGGCTGGTGCCCGAGGCGGTGCCGGGGAAGGTCGGGGTGCCGGTGGTGCACTTCTGCGGCGAGGCGCAAGAGTTGGCGATCGCGACCGACGGGCTGGCGCGGGCGTG
>JAGSPQ010001013.1:2218-7472 GCA_018262385.1 Myxococcaceae bacterium
TGGGCTTCCGGCTGAGAGCACGCATTGGGCTGAGAGCCACCCCCGTTCATCCCGAGAGCAGTCGAGGGACGGTGCCTTCCTCGCGCATCTCGCCTCCGACGACCTGGTGTGGCGCAACCCGGTCGCGCTCCAGCGGAAGCTGCAGGTGCTGTCCGCCCGCGAGAAGGCGCTGCACGACGACACCACGGTGGCGTTGCTGAAGAGGAGCGCGTGATGGACCTCTTTCTCGAGAAGAAGAAGCTGCGGGTGACCGACGCCGATCTCCTCGGGGAGGGCGGCGAGGCGCGGGTCTACCGCTACCAGCAGCTCGCGCTGAAGGTGTTCCACCAGATCGACGCGCAGAAGATCGAGAAGCTGCTGAAGTTCCCCCGCGCGCTTCCCTCGGCGGTGGTGGGGCCGGTGGGGCTGCTGCACGACAAGAAGGACGCGATCGTCGGCTACGCGATGCAGGCGGTGCCCGGCGCCGAAGAGCTCGCCCGGCTGTCGCAGCGGCGGTGGCGCGAGGGCGCGGTCTCGAACGAGGCGGTGCAGCGGCTGTTTGCCAACCTGTGCACGGTGGTGGGCGAGGTGCACCGGGCCGGGGTGGTGATCGGCGACTTCAACGACGGCAACGTGCTGTTCCGGGGCGAGGCGCCCTACCTGATCGACGCCGACTCGATGCAGTTCTCCGGGCTGCCGTGCAGCGTGGGTCACGAGCGCTTCCTCGACCCGCGGCTGTACGGCGCCGATCTGTCGGCCGCGCCCCGCTTCGAGCCGGGCACCGACTGGTACGCCTGGAGCGTGCTGCTCTTCTCGAGCCTGCTCTACGTCCACCCGTTCGGCGGCATCCACCCGAAGTACGCCACCCCGCTGCGCCGGGCGGAGGCGCGGCACAGCGTGCTGCGGGCGGACGTGACCTACCCGCGCCACGCGGTGCACTTCCGGGTGCTGCCGGACGACGCGCTGGGGTGGTTCGAGCGGGTGTTCGAGCAGGACGAGCGGAGCGCCGCTCCGCCGGCGGTGCTGGGGCTGAAGTGGAGCCGCTGCCCGTGCGGCCTCGAGCACGCCCGCGCGGTGTGTCCGGAGTGCCAGACGCTCGGGCCGGCGTCGACCCGCCAGGCGCTGCGCTCGCAAGGGCGCTGCACCGCCCGCACCGTCTTCCGCACCACCGGCCGGGTGCTCGCGGCGGCGATGCGGGGGGGGCTGCGTTACGTCTACGAAGAAGGTGGCGTGGTGCGACGGGAAGACGGCGCCGAGGTGATGCACGGCGCGGTGCCGGCGGGGACGCGGTTCTTCATCGGCGGCGCGAGCACCTGGATCGCGGACGTGCGCGGCTCGGTGGTGCGGGTCGATGGTGGCGGCGTGGCCGAGCGGACCTCGACCGGGGTGCGCGGGACCTCGCCGGTGTTCGCCGCCTCGTCTTCGGCCGCCTACCGCACCGAAGGCGAGTGGCTGCTCGACGAGGTGACCGGCGCGCGGGTCGGCCAGGTGCTCGAGGGCCAGACCTGGATCTGGACGGGCGAGCGGCTGGGGTTCGGCTTCTACCGGGCGGGCGGCTTCACCTTCGCCTTCCTCGTCCAGCCGGGCCGCGCGGGCCTGCGGGAAGTGAAGCTGCCGCACCTCAAAGGACGGCTGGTCGACGCCGAGGCGGTGTTCGACGACGCCCACGTGCTGCTGTCGTACGTGCTCGAGGTCGACGGGAAAGAGACCACCTTCCTCTGGCTGTTCGGCGCCGACGGGACGCTGCGCGCGCAGGCCAGCGGCCCGAGCAGCGAGCGGATGTTCGCCGGAGCCCGCGGGCGGGCGCTGCTGCATGGCCGGGTCGTCGCCGCCACCGACCAGGGACTGCTGTCGTTGAAGGCCGATGGGGGCCGGTTGGTCGAAGGGACGCTGTTCGCAGACACCGAGCCGTTCGTCAGTGCGGGTGACGAGCTGTACCCGCAATCCGATGGAAGCCTCTACGCCGTCGGCACCCGTGAAGTCGTGCAGTTGACGCTGTCTTGAACAAAGGAGAACGCCATGAGCTTGCCCTTGCCTGAGTTCTACGATCCGAAGCAGGTGTCCCAGCTGTTCCTCGAGCGCGGCGGGCGGGTGGCCGACTCGGCCGAGGCGTACGCGAAGAAGCACGGGATCAAGCCGGCGGGCCAGGACAAGTTCCGGATCGCCGCGTTCGGGATCGACGTCCAGGTCGGCTTCTGCACTCCCGGCGCGAGCCTGTTCGTCCCCGGGGCGGTCGAGGACACCACCCGCACCGTCGAGTGGATGTACCGGAACCTCGACAAGATCAGCGGGCTGTTCTTCTCGATGGACACCCACCGGGTGTTCCAGATCTTCCACCCCGCGTGGTGGGTCGACGCCAATGGCAACCACCCGCCTCCGCTGACCCCGGTGTTCTACGAAGAGGTGCGGGCCGGAAAGTGGACCGCGGTGTCGCACCCGCGCGAGTCGCTCGAGTACTGCAAGAAGCTCGAGACGAGCGGGAAGTACGTGCTGCCGTACCACACGCTGCTGGGGGGGCTTTCTCACTCGCTGGTCCCGGCGATGATGGAGGCGGCGCTGTTCCACGCCCACGCGCGCAAGCACCAGACCCACTTCGAGACCAAGGGCACCCACGCGATGACCGAGAACTACTCGGTGCTCTCGCCCGAGGTGACCGAGGTCGGCGGCCAGGTGGTCGGCGGGTTCAACACCCCGTTCTTCAAGATGCTGATGGAGTACGACCGGGTCTACGTCTTCGGCCAGGCGAAGAGCCACTGCGTGCTGTCGACCCTCAACGACATCCAGGCCCACCTGCAGCAGACGGATCCGAAGCTGGCGGAGAAGATCTGGATCCTGGAGGACGCGATGAGCCCGGTGCCGGCGCCGCCGCTGAGCCCGCTGCCCGACATGCTCGACTTCCCGAAGATCGCCGAGCGCGGAATCGAGCAGTGGCGAAAGGCGGGGATGAACGTGGTGAAGACCAGCGACGCCGTCGTTCCGTAGCCGTTCCCTCGAATGAAGCAGCTTGTTCAACCCACCTCTCGGGCATGGGTGTGCCCGAGAGCTCACCAGCGGAGCACCACAATGAAAGGCGACGACCTGACGGGGCTGTTGGCAGGAGCGGTGACCAGCGGCGTGCTCTCGGCGCAGAGCAGCTCGCTGATCACCGGCAACCTGGGAAAGGTGGTGATCGCCGGAGCGGCCGGCAAAGCGCTGGAGGACATCGTGGCCAGCGACGTGACGCTGATCACGGTGTTGATCGACGCCAGCTCGAGCATCAAGGGCCGGGGGCTCGAGCAGGCGGTGCGCGACGGGCAGAACCACCTGATCGACGCCTTCGCCGGCTCGAAGCAGAAGGACGCGATCCTGATGGCGCTGTGGACGTTAGCGATGCGGTGAGGCTCGATGCGAAGAACTATCAGGGCGCGGGGGCGACCCGGCTCTACGACACCTGGTGCGACGCCCTGGCCGCCAACGTCGCCTACGCCCAGCGGCTGCGCGATGGGGGCACTCCGGCCCGCAGCGTGGTGGTGGTGATCACCGACGGGGAGGACGTCGGCAGCAGCCGCACCGCAGGAAATTGCGCGCGGCTGTCGAAGGATCTGCTGGCGAGCGAGCAGTTCGTGCTCGCCTTCGTCGGGGTCGGCAGCGACGTCGACTTCCACAAGGTGGCGAAGACGATGGGCGTGCCCGACGGGTGCGTGCTGGTGCAGCAGAACGCGACCGCGAGCACGCTGCGGGCAGCGTTCCAGCTCGTCAGCCAGTCGGCGATTCGCGCCAGCCAGGGGAAGATCGCGCCCGGAGCGGCGGCCGGGTTCTTCATCCCGTAGCCGGTTGGCTTCCGCGAAATGATCAACGTCCCGATGGGCCGTCGCGCGAGTTCGTCGGCGGGCGGGCGGTC
Organism: Myxococcaceae bacterium; assembly: GCA_018262385.1. Classification (GTDB taxonomy): domain Bacteria; phylum Myxococcota; class Myxococcia; order Myxococcales; family Myxococcaceae; genus JAGSPQ01. Next base: position 6,078 of record JAGSPQ010001013.1, read on the forward strand.
GGGTTCGGGAGCGAGGCCTAAAGCGGATCAGAGGTTCACAGCGCCGAGCGACTGTGCCTCAGCCGGCCTGCGCACCGACAGGGTGTGGGCCCCGCGCTCGGCAGGAATCCGATCGGCCAGCAGCAAGAACTCGGGGCCGTTGGACGGAACGAGGATCCGCGGAGCGTCGCCCGGATCGACCAGCCGCCCCTCGAGCTGCAGGCACTTCGCCGCCAGCTCCGGCGGCAGCGGGATACCAGCCTCGCCTCGATCAGGGCCTCGTCGGACAACGGCGCCGGCGTGAAGCTGTGCAGCCGTTCCAGTGCACCGGGTGGCGGGCCAGTACAACCCAGACCCGGCCACCCAGAACGCCCCGCTTCTGGTGCGAGGCTGGGGGCCCGGGGGAACGCGGCCAGGGCGAACTTTACGCGGTAACGCGTTAGCCCTAATGACTCCTTAGGGCTTGGACGTTTTGCGCTTAAGTTCGCCCCGGCCACGGTCCGCCGGGGTCCACCCCGTGCCCAGTGGCCAGGAAAAGCCTCGCGCCGGCCTGGCCGCGGGCCGCCTCGCCGTCTTCCTCCAGTTCCTCGGTGCAACGAACCGCGTGCTCGACAGCCTCGACCCGTACGTTCCGCGCTCGGCCTGCTACTTCGACAGCCGAGACCGAACGAAGGGCGGTGCGAGCGTCTCCCGATGGAGCGTGATCGTTCCGAAAGCCCTGCTGCGCCAGATCAAGTCAGGAAAGACCGCCGAACCCTGGACCTACGCCAGCTAGACCGGCCTAAAGCGGGGCGAGGAGCGGCGTTCCGAGGAGCGGCTCACAGTGCCAACCGGTGCGCGCGCGTGCGCCGCATTTGGAAATGGGCTGACCGTCGAGGGAGATTTCCCAGCTGAAGTGACCGGTGCGATCAGCCGTCGCGGAGGGCCCCGCGAGCACGCGCGACTCTTCCATCCACCGCGGAACTGCATCCGCCAGGCGATTGGCGGCAGCAGATTCCTCTTTGCACGACTCACAAGGCTCTGGGCGGTTGGCGAGCGAGGGCGCGACCACCAACGCGAACAAAGCGGCAGGAACGCAGCCCTGGGTGAACAGCGCGGCAAAGGAAATCACCAAGAGAATCCTCTTGCTCATTTTGTTGGTCCCATCAGCGGCCGGCGCTCACGCCTCTTGCCCGGCCGCCCAGCACCAACAGTGCCAGCCGAATGGTTCAATAATTTGGGGATTTGGCGGTGGTGCATGCGCGCGCACTCCGCAGGTGTGGCATCGCCATGACACCCGGTTCATGGTTCGGCTCGGTCGCACGGATTTGGAACCCGGCATGCGGGCGGGCGCCTTCCCCTCTCGAGGAAGACGCCCGTTCCTTCTCCAGACTCACCCCGATTTTAGCGGGGCAGGTTGCCGATCAGCGCCTTCTT
>JAGSPQ010000189.1 GCA_018262385.1 Myxococcaceae bacterium
AAGAACAAGATGGCTCCTCCCTTCAAAGAGGTGGAGTTCGACATCATGTACGGCGTCGGCATCTCGAAGGAGGGCGACGTGATCGACCTCGCCAGCGAGAACGGGATCATCGAGAAGAGCGGCGCCTGGTACGGCTTCAAGGGCGAGCGGATCGGCCAGGGCCGCGAGAACGCGAAGGAGTACCTGAAGGAGCACCCGGAAGTGCTGCGCGAGATCGAAGCGAAGGTGCTCGAGAAGTTCGGCATCGGAACCGCGTCGGTGATCGCCGCGGTGCCGGATGCGAAGGACGAGGACGGCGCCGAGGAGAAGCGGCCGCGGGCCAAAGCGGCCAAGGCGTAGCGCTCAAGGGGGCGACGGCAGCGTCGGGTCCGGCCGCGAGGAGCTCAAGACGGGCTCCCGCGGAAGCAGCGTCCCCAGCAGGCCGAGGGTCGGAATCGCCAGCAGCAGCAGGTGGATGACCGAGGGCTGCTGGGTGAGCGCATCGGACGCCACGATCGCGGTGGCGATCACGCTCGAGATCCCCATCACCCAGCGGGCGACCGTCAGCCACGGCTTGCCGAGCACCATCGGGATCGCGCTCACCATCGTCGCCAGCAGCGACACCACCAGCGCCAGCTCGCCGGGCGAGCGGAACAGCTGGGTGATCCACCAGCCCGGGATCTGCGACAGGCTCACCGCGAGGAAGGCCAGCGCGCTCGCGCCGGCAAAGCCGCTGAAGATCCGCGCCAGCGGCAGGGTCGCCTTCGCGGTCGCCGGGTGGTCGCGCAGGAACTGAACGTCTTCCGGCTCCAGCTGCAGCGCCCACGGGTAGCCGATGGTGAGCAGCGCCTCCACCGCCACCGCGCGGCAGGGAACCCGCAGCTCGTCTTCCAGCGCGTGCAGCGCCTCGTCGTCGAGCATCTCGAGCAGCAGCGCCGCCTGGCGATCCTTGTCCGGCGCCACCGAGATCGCGGCGAGCGAGCGGTTGATCAGCGTGCACAGCCAGGCCCGCTCTTCCCCCGACGCATTGCGTGCGCGCTGGATCAGCTCCGACAGGCCGATGCCGCCCGCCGCCTTCACGGGCGTGGGGTGCTCCAGCGAGTGGACTTCGACCGCTGGACCGCTGACGGGAGGTGGCCGGACGACGACGCTCATGGACTTGCTCCAATGCTAACCCGAGACCACCGGCGGGGATTTCAAAGTGCAGCCGTTGCGGCCGCGCGCGCGTTTGGTGAGAGTGCCACGCCCATGAAGGTTCACCCGCTACCCCTCGCCCTGCTCCTCAGCCTGTCCCTCCTCGCCTGCAGTGGAGGCAGCGGCAAGGACGCCGGATCCGGCGGCGGTGGCGGAGCGGCCGGGGGAACCGGCGGCGGAGTCGGCGGCGGCGGCACCGGCGGCGGCACCGCGCTGGTCCCGCTGGCGAGCTTCTGCGCGGTCGCGGCGATCAAGAGCTGCGATCACCTCCAGCGCTGTGGGCGGGTGGCGACGGCCCAGGTGGCCGAGTGCCGCGCCCAGTTCGAGGCCCGCTGCGCCCACCAGGCCCTGGCTACCGATGCGGGCGCGCTGCGCTACGACGCGGTGGCGGCGACCGACTGCGTGGCCAGCAACTACAACCCGCCCTGCTACGGCGGCCCGGAAGATCTCTACGACTGCCTCGACGCGGTGTTCCAGGTGGCCGGCCGGCTGGGCGCCCCCTGCGAAGGGCGCGAGTGCCTCGAGGGGTTCTGCCCCGCCGCTGCCGGCGCCGCCGCCAGCTGCCGCGCCTGCACCGCCTGGTTCGGCCTGGGCGACAGCTGCACCCAGCCCGACTCGTGCAACCCGGCGGTCGGCTTCTGCCCGCTGTTCTCCGCCGATGGCGGCCCGACCCAGTGCGAGCCGCTGCGCGGACCGGGCGGCGACTGCCTCACCGGCCTGGAGTGCGCCGGCCGGGCGAGGTGCGTCAGCTTCCTGGCGCTCGACGCAGGCACGCCCCGGTGCGGGCCGATCGCCCTGGGCAGCCCGTGCGCCAACGCCGGCGACTGCGCAGTGGGGGCGTACTGCCAGGGGCTGCGGATCTCGGCCGACGACGTCACCACCCCCGGCACCTGCACCGCCCGGCTGGCGCTCAACGCGCCGTGCACCAACGAGCAGTACGACGATGGCTGCCTCGGCGCCGGCGCCACCTGCCTGGGCCACCAGTGCGTCACCGCCCAGCCGCACACCCGGCCGCTGTCCGCCGAGTGCGACTCGTATGATCAGTGCCCGGTCGGGGCGTACTGCACCTGCGCCGGCCCGCTCACCGCCGACGGCGGCATCTCGGTGCGCGACGGCAACTGCCTGAGCCAGCAGGGAAACACCGGCGCCTGCTGGGAAGAGGAGGCCTACTCGATGTGCCTGCCCGGGCTCGACTGCCTGCCCCAGGGCACCTGCGCCCCGCTGCGCACCGAAGGGCAGAGCTGCGGCCCGGCGGTGGGCAAGTGCCTCGGCTTCCTCCACTGCACCCAGGAGCTCACTCCCGGCTCGCCGACCTGCGTGGCGCCACGGCGGCCCGGGCAGTCGTGCGCCGAGCTCACGCTCCCCTGCGCCACCGGCAGCTTCTGCCTCGCCGACGCGGGAGCGCCCCTGGGAGTTTGCGCTGTTTCCTTCGTCCCGGGCGCCGGCTGCTTCAGCGCGCTCGAGTGCCAGAGCGCCCGCTGCCTCGAGGGCGACGGCGGCAAGGCGTGCGCCGCCAGCTGCCTGTCACGTTGATCAGCCCAGCGTTGTCTCCCTGAGGCGCAACGGGCATTCTCCGCGCGCCTGTCTCCCTCCGTGTCGAGCCCAGCCTCCCAGACCGTTGCCGCGGGAATCGCCCGCTGCGCCGCCGTGCTCGAAGACCTGAAGCTGCTGCGCGACGAGCTGGGGCAGCTGCGCCAGCACACCGATCAGACCGCCCTGTTCGCCACCGCGCTGTTCGACCTCGAGCGCGCCCGCCGCGGAGATCCGGACGCCCGGATGCAGCTGCTCGAGGTGGCCGACTCGCTGCTGGTCTTCTGGCGGGAACGCACCGGCGACGCGCTCGCGGACACCCACCCGGCGCTGGGTCCACTCTGGGCCCACGCCTCGGCGCTGCTGGTGTCGTTCGAGATCAAGCGCTTCAAGCGCGCGCTCGACGCCTGCTGGGAAGCGCGGGGCGACGCGGCGCTGCTGCAGGTGGCGATCGACGGACTGCAGCCGCCGGGGAATCGCCGGGTCGAGTTCGCCGCCTGCCTCTACCACCTCGAGCTGGCCCGGCTGTTCGTCGACAGCTCGCGCGGCCAGTTCGCGCGCCGCGCCGGCCTGATCCACGAGGCCTACCATTCGAAGGAGGCCGCGGCCGAGCTGGTCGGAGACGACCCCGGCCTGCAGCACCTGTGGAAGGACCTGGTCCCCTACCTCGACGAGTTCTTCGAGGCGCTCGAGGCCGAGCAGGAACGGAAGCTTCGATCGAACGTGGCGACGGAGCCGGGTGGAGCCGCCGCGGTGGCGCGCTCGCCGGTGCCGCCGCCTCCGGAGATCACCCCGGTGCACGGGGTGAAGCCGGCCGCCCCGCTGCCCGCCGCTGAATCCACGGCGGGCGAGACCACCGATCCCATTGCCCGACCGGTCGCCGAGGAGGTGGCGGTGACGTTCTCCGAGCCGGCCGGCGAGCAGGGGTCGGCGCCGGACGTCGAACCGGAAGCTGAGCCGATCGCGGTGACCTTCGTCGGGCGAACCCCGCAGCCGGTCGCCAGGCCGGCCGCCGAGGTGGAAGCCGAGCCGATCGGGGTGACGTTCGTCGGGCGCGCGCCCGAGCCGATCGAAGAGGTGCAGGCCGAGGCGATCAGGGTGCCCGAGCCGGTCGCGGATCCAGTGACCGAGCTCGAGCCGGAAGCGATCGCGATGACCTTCGTCGGCCCCACCCCGGTCCGAAAGAGCGGGAACCTCGAGACCGATCCGACCGATCCGTCGTCGCAGCCGCTGAGCGCCGAGGCGATCGTCGCGGCGCCGCCGCCTCCTCCCGCGGACTCCACCGGGGTGTTCGACCTCTGGCTCAAGGAGCCCAACCGCCCGACCGCGCCGCCGCCTCCCCGGGATCTGACGCCCACCCCGGCGGTGATCGAGGCGGTCGAGGAATACCTCGAGCCGGTTCCGACCGGGCCTCCGCCGCCCCCGGCGAACTTCACCCCCGCGCCCGGATCGATGCTGGCGATGGAGTTTCCGGACCCCGACGTCACCGCCCCTCGCCCGCCCCCGCCGCCGAACACCACTCCCGCGCCCGGCCGCGCTCCGATGCTCAGCCAGTCGGGGATCCTCGATCTGCAGGACATCGTCGAGGAGGTGCCGTCGCTTCCTCCCCAGCTGCGGCGCTCTTCGCTCGACGTCGAGATGGGCGACTACGAGCCCGACGAAGCGACCCAGACCTTCTGGCGCCACACCGAGGAGACGCTCGGCCTGCTGCCTGCGGCCGACGCGCCCCGGATGGATCGCCGCGCGCTCTCCGCTGACGGCCGCACCGAACGCAAGAAGCTCAACGGCTGGCTCGACGGCGTCACCCGCCGCTTCAACACCGTCCCTGAAGCGCGGACCTTCGCGTGCTTGACGAAGCTCTACATGGCCGCCCAGCTCAAAGAGAAAGGGCTGTTCGGTGGCGCGAATGCGAAGCGCAAAGAGGCGTTCGTCGCGGCGCTCGAGCTGCTGTCGGCCGAGCCGGTCGCCGCCGGCCACTGCGCGGTGTGGTTCGAGCTCGATGGGAAAGAGACGCTCGAGCACCTGGGCAACGGCCTCGAGGTCTTGACCGATTACCTGCAGTTCTGCGCCCGCCAGAACCTGGATCCGCTCGATCCGGCGGTGCCGGCGCAGTTCATGGCCTGACCTTCCGCCGCCTCTTCAGCGCGGCGGAACCCGCGCGCACCGGTGGTGTCTGGGAAGGGGCAACCCCCAAACCCAGAGGTTTCTCATGGCCCGCCTCACTGCGGCCCTGGCGGTGCTTTGCGCCGCCTCGGCCTGCCAGCAGTCGAACCCCCTCCCGGAGTTGGCCCGCCCCGAAGAACCCCAGGCGGTAAAGGTGGTGAGGAAGGCGCCGGAAGAGAAGCCGAAGTCCGAGGCCCCGAGGTTGAAGGGGGCCCTTCCGAGCGGAGCCGAGGGGCAGCTGGGGAAGAAAGACGCCGCCCACCAGGGGATGCTGAAGATCCTCGGCTCCACCGGCACGGGGGGAAGCCTCGACTCGCTGGGCAGCGGCGACGCGGTCGGCATCGGCGGGCTGGGCACCCGGGGCTCCGGCAGCGGCGCAGGCGGACTCGGGATGCGGGGGCTCGCCGCCAAGGGCGGAGGGGGAGGACTCGGGGCGCTGGGCGGGGTCGGCTACGGCAGCGGCCACGGGCTGCTCGGGGTGCAGGGCCGCGGTGGCGGGCGGATGATGGCCGACCCGGTGGCGTCCGCCGAGTCGTACGGCGAATACGGAATCAACGCGTGGGTCCAGACCCAGACCGATCGGCTCTCGACCTTCGCGGTCGACGTCGACACCGCCAGCTACACCGTCGGCCGGCGCAAGCTGCTCGAGGGCGAGCTTCCGCCGCCCGAGTCGGTGCGGGTCGAGGAGTGGCTCAACTACTTCCGCTACCAGTACCGCGCGCCCGAGGGCGGCCCGCTGTCGGTGACGCTGAACGCGGCGCCCTCGCCGTTCTCCCCCGGCAAGCACCTGCTGCGGGTCGGCGTGCAGGGCAAGCGGGTGGCGATCCACGAGCGGAAGATCGCCCACCTCACCTTCCTGGTCGACGTCAGCGGCTCGATGGCTTCGCCTGACAAGCTGCCGCTGGCGAAGCGGGCGCTGCGGATGCTGGTCGATGCGCTGCACGACGGCGACACCGTCGCGCTGGTGACCTACGCGGGGAACGTGCGGGTGGTGCTGCCTCCGACCGGGATGGAGAAGAAGGCGCAGATCCACGAGGCGATCGCCGCGCTCGGAGCGGGCGGCTCGACCGCGATGGCCTCGGGAATCGAGCTGGCCTACGCCGAGGCGGCGAAGACGCTCGACTCGCATTCGGTCTCGCGGGTGATCATCCTCTCCGACGGGGACGCGAACGTCGGCCGGACCTCGCACGATCAGATCCTGCAGCTGATCGCCGGGAAGATGAAGGAAGGAGTCACCGTCACCACCGTCGGCTTCGGGATGGGCAACTACAAGGACCAGCTGATGGAGCAGTTCGCCAACAAGGGGAACGGCAACCACTACTATTGCGACTCGCTGTTCGAGGCGAAGCGGATCTTCGTCGAGCAGCTGGGCGGCACCCTCGAGGTGATCGCCCAGGACGTGAAGCTGCAGGTCGACTTCGACCCCGCCCAGGTGAAGGCGTACCGGCTGGTCGGCTACGAGAACCGGGACATCGCCGACCGCGACTTCCGCAACGACAAGGTCGACGCGGGCGAGATCGGCGCCGGCCACAGCGTCACCGCCCTCTACGAGCTGGAGCTCGCCCCGGGAGCCGGCGACGGCCTGGTCACCGTCCGCCTGCGCGCCAAGAAGCCGCGGGGCGTCGACGCCAGCGAGCAGGCGTTCAAGTTCCAGGCGAGCGCCCTCGCGTCCCGGTTCGACGAGGCCCCGGCCGATTTCCGGTTCGCCACCGCGGTGATGGGCGCGGCGGAGATCTTCCGCCACAGCCCGCACGCGAAGAACTGGAGCTACGCGCTGGTGCAGGAGCTGGCCCGCAGCGCGACTCCCGCCGGAAACGCCGAGCGGGAAGAGTTCCTCGGGCTGCTCGCCCAGGCGAAGGCGGTGGCCGCTCCGGTCGCCGCGCGCTGAGGAAGTGCCGGGGGAGTCGGGGCGCGGCGCGGCGAGCGTGCGATCCCGGAGGTGATCGGAGTCGAAGCGGTGGCGCCCGAGGCGACCAGGCGGGCGGCCGGTTGGACGAG
>JAGSPQ010001014.1 GCA_018262385.1 Myxococcaceae bacterium
GACCAGGTTGGCGTCGAGGTCGAGCTCTTCCCACGCCGCCGCGCCCGGAGCGAACGCCAGCGCCTCGACCCCGATCTCGCGCAGCGCGTTCGCCGCCAGCGACACCCGCCGCAGCCGCCGGAACCACTTCGTCTCGCACAGGTGCTCGACCCCGACCGCGCTCAGCGCATCGGCGCTCAGCTGCAGCGACTGCAGCGCGGGCAGCGCGCCCGGCCCGGCCCTGGCGAGGACGATCGCGCCGAGGTCGTCGACATGCTGGCCTTCGAGCGCGAGCGTCTCGAGCGCGCCCAGGTGCCGGGAGCCGAGCAGCGCGCCCAGCCCTTCCAGGCCGATCCCCTTCTCGAACGCGCCGGTCGAGTTCGACAGCCGCAGCCCCGACAGCCGGCGCAGCACGGGCGAGGCGGCCAGCTGCACCGCGCCCTTCTCCATCGGGTCGATGATCCGCGCGGTGCGCAGCGGCTCGCGGGCGAAGATCGCGTCCGCGTGCTCGACGAAGGTCGAGGCGTAGAGCGTCGCCTCGTCGATGAACCCGCGGCGGAACTTCGCGCTCAGCACCTCGGGGGCCAGCGCCTTGCGCCACGCCTCTTCGTGCAGCGACAGCAGCGTCCACTCGCGCTCTTCGAGCTGTTGCTGCGCCGGAGCGTCGGGCGGGAGGCTGGCGCGGGCGCACTGCACCGCGATGAACTCTCCGCGCGGGTCGCCTTGCTCGGTGAGCCAGTCGGAGTAGACCAGCCGGGGCGCGTCGTCCTCCGGCGCCGCCAGCACCGCCTCGAGCAGCGCCGCCCCGTCGGTGGTGGGGCGCCGGGGCCGCTCGGACTCGACGCTCAAGGTGAGGCGATCGTCCCGGTCCCGCTCGCCCCAGGCGGCGCAGCGGGAAGCATTCTGGGCGGGGAGCCGCTCGCTCCAGGGCCGCAGCTCGGCCCAGCCTTTCCCCGGATCGGGATCGAGCGCCCGGGTGCCGGCCAGCCCGACCGCGATCCCGCTCGAGGAGTGCACCGCCAGACAGAGGGTGGTGCTCGCCCGGGCGTCGACGTGATCGCCGGCGTGCCGCCACGCAAAGCCGAGCTTCGAGCCGAGCGCCTCGCGGGCCACCTCGAGCGCGGTCTCCAGCTCGAGGGTGCGGACGCGCCGACCGGCGTTGGCCTGGGCGACGAGGGTGCGCAGCCGGGCCAGCTGCTCGTACGACGGGTTCAACGTCACCAGTTACCGATTCCTCCAAGGTCATGGACCTGGGTGAACCCGGCGGCCTTCAGCAGCGCGGCGGCTTTTGCGCTGCGCCCGCCACTCTTGCAGTACACGACCACCGGCCGCTTCTTGTCGGTCAGCTCGGCGATCCGCTTCTCGAGGTCTTCGACCGGGATGTTCACCGCGCCCTCGAGGTGGCGGGCCTTGAACTCGTCGTCGGTGCGCACGTCGAGCAGCAGCGCCTTCTGATCCTTCACCAGGGCGCGGGCGGTCTTCCCGTCGACCGTACCGGCGAAAGCAGGGATTCCCACGAGCAGCGCAACACCAAGGACGGCAGCAGTCAGTTTCATGGGCACGATCTAACAGCGTCTTCGGGAAGATCCAGCCGGGTTGCCCGTTTGCGCAACGTGACCAATCCATTGGTGTTGTTGAAACCGGACCCGACCCCTCTCGAGTCCACGTTGCGCAGCGAGCGGGACATCATGAGGCACCGCCGGCTGTACTGCCTCCACTACGACAAGTGCCTCAACGCCTCGATCGAGGAAGGCTGGCAGAGCTTCACCTGCACGCGCTGCCCGCTGAGCGACTCCGCCGACACCCAGCCTCGCGCAGGCTCGTTTGCTCAGGAGCGGCGGCCCGACTCCTGGAGGTAGAGCTCGCTCTACTCCTGGAGGTACAGCTCTCCCTGCTTCTCGTAGGTCCCGACCAGCTCGGCGTGGGCCAGCACGTGGCCCTGCATCGCCTTCTCGATGTCCCGCTTGGTGGCCTTCTTCATCGGGGGCAGCTCGACATCGAGCGCGTAGAGCTTGAAGAAGTAGCGGTGGCGGCCGATCGGCGGGCACGGGCCGCCGTAGCCGGCGAACTTGAAGTCGTTGACGCCGCAGTGCGCGCCCTTCGGCAGCTCGCTGCGGCCGATGCCCTCGGCGAGGCCGCCCACCGACGGCGGGATGCCGTAGAGCACCCAGTGGACGTAGGTCATCCTCGGGTGCTTCGGATCCGGAGCGTCGGGATCATCGACGATCAGCGCCAGGCTGCGAGTCGACGCGGGAACCCCGGACCACTTCAGCGGCGGTGAGAGGTTGGGGCCTTCGCAGGTGTACTGCGCCGGAATCGACGTTCCGGAGTTGAACGCGGGAGAGGTCAGGGTCATCGGCATGGCGGGCTCCTTTGGGTCGAAGCTCACCTTGCAGTCGGTGCGCCACCCCGGCCCACGCGCAATTCGTTCGCGGCGCTACGGCGCGGGAATCGCGAAGATGAACGAGAAGGGCGCGGCGCTACGGCGCGGGAATCGCGAAGATGAACGAGAAGGGCGTGGTCGAGGCGGTCGGGCTGCAGAGGGGATCCGTCGTCCCGCCGGCGGGGGTGGGATCGCACTGGCCGGTGACGATCAGCCGATCATCGATCACCGCCATCGTGCTCCCGTACTTGGGAGCGTTCGAGCTGGGCACCCAGGCGACCCGCAGCAGCTCCCGGGTGGTCTTGTCGAAGGTGTAGATGGCGAGCGTCATCTGGTCGAGGGCCGGCAGCGGCTCGGTGCTCCACTTCGACTTCGAGTCCTTGACCGTGACCAGGACGTAGACGGTGTTCCGGGTCGGATGCGGCGCGACGTCGACCACCGGCAGCCCGAGGGTGGTCTGAGCGGTGACGTAGGGCTGGCCGCTCGCCTGAACCGCGCCCTGGGAGGACATCGTGCCCGCCGAGTACTGCTCGAGCCGCAGGTGCCCGGTGGGCGCGTGGTACGCGATCCAGACACTGGTGCTGTCGGTTCCGAGCGCGGCGGGACCGCTGAGCGCTCCGCTCGCGGCGTTCAACTCGCGAACGACCGGCACGCCGGGCACCTGGGATCCCGAGTAGCGAACGAGGACCCACTTGAACTGGTTGGTCCCACCCGGGCCGAAGTACTGCGAGCCGCCCAGATCGCAGGACTGGGTGTTGATGGCTCCGATGAAGTAGCGCCGGTTCGAGCCTTCGGCGGTCGCTCCGTCCCACCACGCCACATTGCCGCAGGTGCTCTCGAAGCGCTTCACCCCTCCGTCGGGCGTCCCGAGCAC
>JAGSPQ010001015.1 GCA_018262385.1 Myxococcaceae bacterium
CCTGCCTGGGCCTGTGCGAGCAGGCGCCCGCCGCGCTGCTCACCGCCGCGGGAGACAAGCCCTTCGAGCGCGGCTTCGGTCACGCCACGGTGGAGAAGATCCGCCGCGCGCTCGAGCAGCGGTTCGTCGAAGACGCCGCCCCCAACCGCAAGAGCCCCGGCGGCAAGCTGCTGAAGCGGGTCGGGGTGGTCGACCCGGCCAGCCTCGACGACTACCGGGCCCACGGCGGCTACGAGGCGCTGCGGCGGGCGATTCAGCTCGGGCCCGAGGGGATCATCCGCGAGGTGAGCGAGGGCAAGCTGCTCGGTCGCGGCGGCGCCGCCTTCCCCACCGGCCGCAAGTGGGAGACCGTCGCCCGCAGCCCGGTGCGCCCGCACTACTTCGTCTGCAACGCCGACGAGTCCGAGCCCGGCACCTTCAAGGATCGGGTGCTGCTCGAGGAGGATCCGTTCGCGATCGTCGAGGCGATGACGATCGCCGGCCTCGCCACCGGCAGCGAGCACGGCTACTTCTACATTCGCGGCGAGTACCCGCTGGCCGCCGAGCGGATCGCCCACGCGATCAAGACCGCCCGGGCCCGCGGCTTCCTCGGCGAGAGCGTGATGGGCAGCGCCCACCGGTTCGAGCTCGAGGTGCGGCGCGGCGCCGGCGCGTACATCTGTGGCGAAGAGACGGCGCTGCTCAACTCGATCGAAGGGCTGCGCGGAGAGCCGCGGAACAAGCCACCCTTCCCCGCCCACGTCGGCCTGTTCGGCAAGCCGACCGCGATCAACAACGTCGAGACCCTGCTGTGCGCGCTCGAGATCGTCCGCGCAGGCGCCGCCGCCTGGGCCACCACCGGCACGAAGGAGTCGCCCGGCACCAAGCTGTTCTGCCTGTGCGGAAAGATCACCAACCCCGGCACCTACGAGGTCCCGTTCGGAACCCGGCTCGACGCGCTGATCGCGCTGGCCGGCGGCGTGCCGGGTGGGCGGCCGATCCAGGCGGTGCTGCTGGGCGGCGCGGCCGGCACCTTCGTCAGCGGCGACGCGCTGAAGGTCCCGCTGACGATCGAGGACACCCGGAAGATCGGCGCCACCCTCGGCTCGGGGGTGGTGCTGGTGCTCGACGATCAGGTCGAGCTGCTGCCGATCCTCCGGCGGATCGCGGCCTTCTTCCGCGACGAGTCGTGCGGCCAGTGCATCCCCTGCCGGGTGGGGACGGTGCGCCAGGAAGAGCTGCTCGCGCGACTGGCCAACGGCAGGCCGCGCGCCGACGAGCTGAAGCTGCTCAACGAGCTGGGCCAGGTGATGCGCGACGCGTCGATCTGCGGCCTCGGGCAGACCGCCTCGAGCGCGATCGAGTCGGCGCTCGCCCTCCTTCCGCCGAGGCAACCTTAGATGAGCATCCCGGTGCGAATGGTCGCGCTCACCATCGACGGCAAGCCGGCCTGCGTCCCCGAGGGCTCGACGCTGCGCGAGGCGTGCGAGGCGCAGGGAATCGAGACCCCGACCCTGTGCTGGGCGAAGAACCTCACCCCGATCAACGTCTGCCGGATCTGCGTGGTCGAGCTGGAGGGCGCCCGGGTGCTGGCGCCGGCCTGCTCACGCAAGGTCGAGCCGGGGATGGTGGTGAAGACCGACTCGGAGCGGGTGCGCACCTCGCGCCGGCTGGTGCTCGAGCTGCTCGGCTCTTCGGTCGACCTGTCGACCGCCCCGGCGTTCAAGGCCTACGCCGAACGCTACGGCGCGAAGCCCGAGCGGTTCGGACCGAAGGCCGAGCCGTCGCCCGCCGGAGCGCGCGACGCCGCGGTTCCCGGCCATCACGTCGAGCCCGACGGCGCGCGCGCGGCCACCACCGCCCAGCCGCCGAAGGTCGACAACGACCTCTACGTCTTCGACTCGACCAAATGCATGCTCTGTTACAAGTGCGTGCAGGCGTGCGGCACCGAGGCGCAGAACACCTTCGCGATCGCCGTCGCCGGCCGCGGGTTCGACGCGCGGATCTCGACCGAGCACGCGGTGCCGATTCCCGATTCCGCCTGCGTGTACTGCGGCAACTGCGTCGGGGCGTGTCCGACCGGCGCGCTGATGTTCAAGAGCGAGTTCGACCTGCGCCAGGCCGGCCAGTGGGACGAGTCGAAGCAGACCGTCACCGACACCATCTGCCCCTACTGCGGCGTCGGCTGCACCTTGAGCCTGCGGGTGCAGGACAACCGGATCGTGCGGGTGACCTCTCCTTCCGACAACTCGGTCACCGGCGGGCACCTGTGTGTGAAGGGCCGCTTCGGGTTCGAGTTCGTGCAGAACCGCGAAGGCGAAGACTGACCTTCAGCGCCGGACCTCGAGGAACTCGAGCAGCGTCCGCGCCCGGGGTGGCGTTACTCATTCCTCACCTCCCGGGGAGCACGCCATGACGTCGTATCGCCTCGCTGTCCTCTCACTCGCGGTTGCCGCCACCGCGTTCGCGGCGCCCGAGGCGCACCGGCTGACTGCGGTGCTGCTCGAGTCGAAGAAGAACCTGAAGACGATCTTCATCACCCATGCCCACCCCGATCACTTCTTCGGGCTCGAGGTGATCAAGGCGCAGTTCCCGAACGCCGAGGTGCTCACCACCCCGGCGGTCGCGGCCGAGATGAAGGTGATCACCCCGGCCAAGCTGCTGACCTGGAAGCCGATCTACGGAACCAACCTCACCAACGCGCCGGTCACTCCCAAGACGTTCGCGGGCGGATACCTCGACCTGGAAGGCCAGCGGCTCGATCTGATCTCGCTGCCGGCGGGCGAGAGCGAGTCGGCGACGGTGGTGTGGGTCCCGTCGATCCGGACCGCGGTGGTGGGAGACCTCGCCTTCAACCGCGTCCACGTCTGGCTCGCCGAGACCAACCCGATCCGCCGCGAGAACTGGCTGAGGAACCTCGCCAAAGTGAAGGCGCTCGATCC
>JAGSPQ010000190.1 GCA_018262385.1 Myxococcaceae bacterium
GCCCAGCTCTCCCCCGAGTACGTCAAGCAACTCGCCACCCACCACGTCGGCGGTCAGCTGTCGGTCGCTCCCGAGCACGTCAGCCCGAAGGTGCTCGAGAAGATGAAGAAGCCGGGCATCGAGAGCTTCGAGCGGTTCCAGTCGATGTTCGCCTGCGCGAGCAAGGACGCCGGCAAAGAGCAGTACGACATTCCCTACTTCATCAGCGGCCACCCCGGCTCGACCCTCGACGACATGATCTCGCTGGCGGTGTGGCTGAAGAAGAACGGAAAGCGGCCGCGCCAGGTGCAGGACTTCATCCCCACCCCGATGTCGATCGCCGGCTGCATGTACTGGACGGGGATCGATCCGATGAAGATGGAGCCGGTCTACACCGCCACCGGCCTGCGCGAGAAGAAGCTGCAGAAGGCGCTGCTGCTGTACTGGAACCCGGAGCAGTGGCCGCTGGTCCGCGAGGCGCTCACCCAGGCCGGTCGCGCCGAGCTGATCGGCCGTGGGCCGCAGTGCCTGGTGCCGGCCGAGACGATGGACGAGGCCCGCCGGCGCCCGCGCGACGCCAGCGCTTAGCGCAACCTCACGCCGCCGCGGGCTGCGACAGCCGCAGCACCACGGTCTTCAGCTCGGCCGGCTCGCCCTGCGCGGTCTCCAGCGCCAGCGCCGCGCGCTCGAGGGTGGCGAGCTTCAGCTTCAGCTCGGCGTCCAGCCGCTCGCGCTTGCGCTCCATCTGGTCGAGCGCCTCGAGGCTGTCAGACAGCGAGGCCACTGCGCCCGCCAGCCGCGCCCGCGTCACCCCGTCGGTCGTCCGGGACACCTCGTCTCTCAGGGTCTGCACCTGCGCCTGCGCTTCGTGGCGATCGGCGGCGACCAGCCGGGCCGAGGTGGTCAGCAGGTGCCCCGCCAGCCGCTCGGCCTCGCGCACCTGGCCCTCGAGCAGCCCGAGCACTTCCCGCCCCGCTGCAGAAGGCGCCAACCGCAGCGCGCGCCCACAGCGACCCCAGAGCCGCTCCAGCCGGACCCCGGTCTCTCCGCCCACCCGCTTCAGCCGCGCGCTCACCGCGTCCGCGTGCACCCGCAGGTGGAGCAGCAGCAGCCCGGCGCCGAAGAAGACCCCGGTCAGCACCCCCTCGCCCACCGACCTCAGCGGCAGCGGCAGCTGAGGGAACAGGCGGCTGACCGCCGGCACCGCCCAGAGCGCCCACAGCGTCCCCAGCACCCCGGCGGCGACCCCCACCTGCGGGCGCGCGCCGTCCGCCGTGCCCGCGATCGCCAGCCCGGCGGCCGCCCCCATCGCCACCGCCATCGCGGTGACCGAGTCGAAGCACCCGCCGATCAGCGCCGCTGCGCAGACGGCCAGGACGCGCGTCCCCCGCCCGAGCGTCTGCTCGTTGCCGCGCAGGCTGCTCGCCCCCAGCACCGCGATCGCGATCACCACCGCCACCACCGCCGGGCTGCTCACTCCAGTCACCCCGGCGAAGGGAATCGCGAGCACCCCGACTGCGGCGCCGATGAGAATCAGCCCCGCCGCCAGCCGCTCGAACGCCGGCTGCCCGTCCAGCGAGAGCTGATCAGTACGCATTGTTCTCTCCGAAGTTCAGCATCTTCTTGTAGGTCAGCTGCTTCGCCTCGTGCGCCACCGCCTGGGTGTCGTGGGTCTGCTCCCACCGCTTCTGGGTCACGGTCACGTCGTTCATCTCGCCGGCCAGCGAGTCGGCGCTCATCGCGAACAGGCTGCGCGCGTTGCCGAGGAACTCGAACGCCGACCGGCGGTCACCGCGCTCGAACGCCTCCGCCGCCGCGACCAGCTTGGTGGTGCCCACCGCGCGGATGCACTCGGAGGCGACCTGGAGATCCTTCGAGCCCTCGGCCACCAGCGCGTCCGAGGTGGTGTTCGCCGCCAGCTGCGCCGAGTCGCTCTGGCGGGCGGCCTGGCCGTTGGGATCGAAGTACTCCAGCCGCGCCGCCGCCTTGAACGCCACCGTCCCGGGGGGGAGCTTCAGCTCGAGGAACGCCTGCGCCGACTGCCCGGGCGCGAAGTCCGGCAGGTGAATCACCACCTCGTTGCCGTGCCGCTCGACCTCCCGGCCGGCGACCTGCACCAGCTCGGCGCCGCCCGACAGCTCGAGCCGCAGCGAGACGTTTCGGGCCACCGCCCCGCGGGCCTGGCCCAGCTCGAGCTTCAGCACCTCGGAGAGCCGGGCCGAGTCGTTGAGGTAGGCGTAGAAGCCGCCGCCCCGCTCGGCCAGCCGCTGCATCAGCGAGGCGTTGAAGTCGTAGCCGATGCCCAGCGCCGAGACCGCCATCTGGCTCTCGTGGATGCCGACGGTGATCCGCACCAGGTCCTCGGGCCGGGTCCTGCCCTCGGTGGGCTGCCCGTCGGACATCAGCACCACCCGGCGCACCGCCCCGGTGGGCGCCGCCTGCAGCAGCGCCTGGGCCCGCTCGAGGCCCCCCGAGATGTTGGTGCCGCCCGAGTCGACGATGTTGTTGATGAACGTGCGCATCCGCGCCTTGCCTGCCTCGTCGGCGAACAGCAGCGGCAGCTCGGTGGTGTCGGAGCCGAAGGTCACCACCGCCAGCTGGTCGCCCGGCTCGAGCAGCTCGACGAACTCCAGCGCCGCGGCGCGGGCCCGGGCGATCTTCTCTCCCGCCATCGAGCCCGACCGGTCGATCACCAGCGCCAGCTGCACCGGCTGGCTGCCGGCGAGCTTCGCGTCGCTCGCCCGCACGTCGTAGCGCAGGTAGGTGGTGCCCCCCTCGAGCGGCTGGCCGTGGCTGAGCGCCGCTTCCAGCCGCAGCGCGCCGCCGGTCGAGGCGCGGGCCGCGGTGACCACCGGGCTCTGGGTCCGGCGTTCCCACCAGCGTGCAGCGGGCTGGAAGCTGGCGGCGAGGGTGAGCAGGGCAGCGAGGACGAGGAAGGCGTGGGTTCGGTTCATGCGCGAGAAGGTCTCACGCGCCAAACCCCCGCCTCATCGGGCAACAGGAGGAGGGTCCTCCCGATGACGTATCAGCGGCGTCAGCCCAGCCAGTCTCCGAGCCGGCGCACGATCGCCTCCGCGAGGCTGTCGGCCGCGGGAGGATGCGCCTCGAGGAACAACGTGGGCTCGATCAGCTCCAGCTCCATCACCCGCAGGTCTCCCCGCTCGTCGCGCAGCAGATCCACCCGGGCGAACAGCAGCGGGCCGAACTCGAGGCCACGCAGCGCGTGCTCGGCCACCCAGCGCTCGTCGTCGGCGGCGACCGCGAGCGACGCGGCGTGGGTCTTCGTCGTCAGCACCGGCTCGCGGCGCACCGCGTGGGAGAAGACGCCGTCGATGAAGACCAGGCTGCGCTCTTGCGAGGTCTCGACGGTCGGCAGGTACCGCTGCACCATCGCCTCGCCCTTCTCGCAGATCTCGCCCAGCAGCTGCTGGCCTTCGCGCCAGTCGAGCGCCGAGCAGCGCACCGTGCGGTAGGCGGCCGCCGAGACGCACGGCTTCACCACCGCCTGGTGCCAGCCGCG
Organism: Myxococcaceae bacterium; assembly: GCA_018262385.1. Lineage (GTDB taxonomy): Bacteria > Myxococcota > Myxococcia > Myxococcales > Myxococcaceae > JAGSPQ01. The sequence goes on from JAGSPQ010000190.1 coordinate 3,500, forward strand.
GGACTTGAGCAGTTGCGGCAGCAGCGGGGCCGGCCCGGCGGGGACCCAGACCGTCTCGATCGTCGGCACCGAGCGCGCCTCGAGCTGCCGCAGGTACCCCTTGTGCGAGTTCCACTCGACCACCCGGTAGGGGTTGAGCAGCCGGGGCACTCCCCGGGCCCAGGCGAGGAAGCGCTCGGGCTGCAGGTGGTAGTCCCAGCACGAGCGCAGCACCGCCAGCTGCACCTTCGACCAGTCGAAGAACGGGTGATCCCACGCCACGTCGACCGGGATCACCCCCCGCTGATCCAACGCGGCGGCGAGGGCCCGGTGCTCCGCGGTCGCGGGCATCGGCTCCATCGTCACCAGCGCGACCGTCGGCGGGGGCATTGCTGGCGAGAGAGCCTATCCGTGAACCGGGAGGATGAGCCGGAGGCGTGACTAAGCTGCGGTCCGTGCGTCCCCTCCTCGTGGCTGGGCTGCTGCTCCTGGCGTGCGGCACCACCACCATCACCGTTGGCGGCAACTCCGACGGCGGGTCCGCAGGCGGCTCCGGCGGGCAGGGCGGAGGAGGGCAGGGCGGAGGCGGCAGCACCCTCGATGGCGGCAGCTGCCCCGCGCTGCCGGCGGCTCCTTCCGATGGAGGGGTCGCCTTCGCCCCGGCGTTCGGCTCGCTCTACTCGGTCTACGAGCTGGGCCCACCGCCCGGGGTCCCGGGGCCGCTCGGGGGCTGCGTCATTCTGAGCTCGGATCGGAGCACGCTGTGGATCGCCGGGGCGTCCGAGAGCACCGGAGGCGGGCTGTACCGAATCAAGATCCGCCGCGACGCCTGCAATCACCTCGTCGGGTACGACGGCGCCGCGACGAAGGTCGCCACTACTCCCTACATCGACGCGAATCTGCTCGAGGTCGCGGGAGGATCGATCTTGTACACCGGCTGGCCGGTGTACGAGCTCAGCCAGATTCGAGTCGGCGCGACGGCTCCGCTCTACACGCTCGACCTGCGCACCCGAGGTCAGACCGGGTCGAGTGCAGGCGGGCTCGGGGTCGTACCCAGGGCGCTGGCCGGCGGCGGCGGCTTGCGAATGGTGGGGTGGCCCGACGGGCAGTGGCACGCGCTCAACCACTCGATCGACGCTGGCGTCTACTCGGTCGCTTCGGTGGCCCCGGTGCCGGGCGTGGTCCTCCCCAATGGCCCGGGCGGGTTCGCGTACGTCCCTTCCGGATCTCCGGGTTTCCCGATCCAGTCGGTGATCGTCGCGGAGTGGAGCGTCGACCGCGTCGGCGTCTACGAGGTCAACGGCCAGGGCAACCCGCTCCCGGCGACCCGTCGGGATTTCTTCACCCGCTTTCCCAAGCCGTGGGGCGCCTATTTCGAGCCCGAAACCGGCGACTATCTCTTTCTCACCTGGCTGGGGGGCGGGGTCGCGACCGACTCGGTGTTCGTGGTCCAGGGGTTCGCCAAGCCGCCGGAAATCAACTGAGCGGCTCGAACGTCCCCACCGCAAGCCGTTGACCTATGGTGCGGCTCCTCGTGCCGCGCCGATTCCTCTCGAGACGACAGCTGGTGTTGCTCGCCTCCGGGGCCGCGCTGTTCGGCGGGCTGCGCTACGGCCACCGCCGCGTCTCGCGCTCGGCCGACCCCTCGGGCCCGCTCTCCGACGGAGCGAAGGGGCTGATCACCCGCGCCTGGGCCGGCCTGGACCCCGCCAAAGTGCTCGACGTCCACGTGCACGTCCTGGGCACCGGCGCCGGCGGCACCGGCTGCTTCGTCGGCCCGCGGATGAGCAGCCTCTCCAGCCCGATCGAGTACCTCAAGTTCTCGATCTACGAGCAGGCCTCGGGCGTCACCGACTCCGACCAGTGCGACGTGCAGTACCTCGACCGGCTGATCGGCTTGATGAAGACCCAGCGCCCGCACGGCCGCGCGCTGCTGCTGGCGTTCGACCAGTTCCACGACGCCGACGGCAAGGCAGTGAAGGAAGACACCGAGTTCTTCACCCCCAACCAATACGTGCTCCAGCTGGCCGCCAGGCACCCCGAGCTGTTCGTGCCCTGCGCCTCGGTGCACCCCTACCGGGCCGATGCGGTCGAGGCGCTGACCGCCGCGGTCGAGGCGGGCGCGGTGGCGGTGAAGTGGCTGCCGAACGCGATGAACATCGATCCGTCGAGCCCACGCTGCGACGCGTTCTACGCGGCGATGAAGGCGCTGCGGGTGCCGCTCCTCTCCCACGCCGGCGAGGAGAAGGCGGTGCACGCCGAAGAGCGCCAGCGGCTGGGCAACCCGCTCCACCTGCGCCGGCCGCTCGAGCACGGGGTGAAGGTGGTGGTCGCCCACTGCGCCTGCCTCGGCCAGAACCCGGACCTCGACGCGCCGGAAGCCAGCCGCCCCTGGGTCGACAACTTCGAGCTCTTCACCCGGCTGATGGACGAGCCGAAGTGGGCAGGGCTGCTGTTCGGCGAGATCTCGGCGATGACCATCGTCAACCGCATCGGCAAGCCGCTGCAGCGGGTACTGCGCGACCCAAAGCTGCAGGCGCGGCTGATGAACGGCTCCGACTACCCGCTGCCCGCCCTCAACGTGCTGATGCAGACCCGGGCCGTCGAGCAGCAGGGCTTCATCACCGCCGAGGAGCGCGGGTGGCTCAACGAGATTGATCAGCATGATCCGCTGCTGTTCGACTTCGTGATGAAGCGGACGCTGCGGCTGCGCGAGAACGGCCAGGAGCACCGGCTCGCCGACGCGCTGTTCACCTTCCCGCCCGACGTGTTCGCGCGCCTGACCTAGATCGGGCAGGCCTGCGCCAGCTTCCGGTTCTTCCAGTGCGCCGCGAGCATCAGCGCCGCTCCGCCGACCGTCATCGCCGTCTCCGCCACGAAGTGGTCGTGGAACAGCGTCACTCCGGTCGCCAGCAGCGTCACTCCCCCCAGCGCCATCAGCAGCACCGCCTTGCTGCGGTGGAACCGGTAGCCGGGGATGAACGCCCACCCGGCGGTGCCCACCACGCCCACCAGCAACACCGGGTGCCAGCCGCCGAGAAATCCCGCGAGGGTCGGGGCGAGCAGCAGCAGCACCGGGGTCGCCATGCAGTGCACCAGGCAGACCAGCGACAGCAGCTGGCCCATCAGGTCTCCCGTGGTCGAGGGGTGCGGATGCGGGTGGGCGTGCGCGGTCATCTCTGCGCCTACAGCTAGATCCAACCGGGCCAACACGCAAGCCATGGACAACTGCCACACATTTGCAACTAGGGCTTCTTCTCGATCAGCAGGTCGCGGCCCTGGATCAGGTCGACCTCGCCGGCGAAGCGCGCGAACTCGTCGTAGTCCTTCGGCGGAACGCGGGC
>JAGSPQ010000191.1 GCA_018262385.1 Myxococcaceae bacterium
CTACATCCCGACCCCGGTCCGGATGACTGACAAGCCCTTCCTGATGCCGGTCGAGGACGTGTTCTCGATCGAAGGCCGCGGCACCGTGGCCACCGGCCGGGTCGAGCGTGGAATCATCAAGGTCGGCGAGGAAGTCGAGATCATCGGCATCCGCCCGACGGCGAAGACGGTCGTCACCGGCGTCGAGATGTTCCGCAAGCTGCTCGACGAGGGTCGCGCGGGCGACAACATCGGCGCGCTGGTCCGCGGCCTCAAGCGCGAAGACATCGAGCGCGGTCAGGTCATGGCGAAGCCGGGCAGCGTGACCCCCCACACCAAGTTCAAGGGCCAGATCTACGTGCTGAGCAAGGAAGAGGGCGGTCGGCACACCCCGTTCTTCAAGGGCTACCGTCCCCAGTTCTACTTCCGCACCACGGACGTGACCGGCTCGGTGAAGCTGCCGGACAACGTCGAGATGGTGATGCCGGGCGACAACGTCGCGATCGAGGTCGAGCTGATCACCCCCATCGCGATGGAGAAGGAGCTGCGCTTCGCCATCCGTGAGGGTGGCCGCACCGTCGGCGCCGGCGTTGTTGCCGAGATCATCGAGTAAATGACCCCGCGGCCTCTTCCGAGGTCGCTGGCGGTGGCGGTGCTTGCCACCGCCGCGTCGTGTGGGCCCCCGCCTTCCGAGAAGGATGCGGGGACTGCGGACGCTGGGGTTGCCGACAGTGGAGTCGATGCCGGGTCCGATGGCGGCCTGCTGTGCCCCTCGGGCTGCGGAGTGCTGATTCGTGACGGGGGCCCTGTCTTCTACGAAGATGGCGGCCCTTATTGTTTGTGTTGATGATCCTGTGCGATCCGGTCGGATCGAACGAGTGGGAGTCCTGATGACGAAGAAGCTCTCGATGCCGGCGACGATCAGCGTGGTGGTGTTCGGCGCCGCGGTTACCGGCTGCGGCACGCCGACCCCCCAGGTGGACGCCGGGGTTCCTGACGGGGGGCTGTGCCCTCCGGGGTGCTTCTCGCCGCAGGAAGCCGACGGTGGGCCGCTTCGAACCGAAGATGGGGGCGTCGAGTGTTTTTGTTGATGACCCCTGCGGCCCCGGTCGGGGCCCCCCAGAAGCTCTCGTTGCCGCCCGCGCCGACGCCCAACCCGGACGCCGGCTGCACCTCGCCGTGCTTCCCGGTACAGGCAGGTGACGGCGGGTTCGAGTGCGTCTGCGCAGTTTGATGAGCCGCGCGCGACCGGTCGGGTCGCCAGGCAGGGGGAGCCGATGAGCCAGCCCCGGTGGGTGCTGACCCCCAACGCCCGCATCACCGAGCACCGGCAGACGCTGACCGTCTTCGGCCACTGCGAGCTTCGGAAGTTCGATGGCGACTCGGCGGCGCTCGCCGGAGCGGTGCTCGAGCTGCTGCGGGCGCCGAAGAGCCGCGAGGAGCTGCTGGCCGGGCTCGAGGGGCAGTTCGACGGGGTGCGCGCCCGGGCCGAGCTGATCGATCAGCTGCTGGGCCACCTGCTCGCCTCCGGGGCCGTTCGCGCGCACGTCGCCGCCCCGCCCGCGCCCCGGCCGCTCGCGGGTGCCCGGGTGGTGGTCGCCGCGACCGGAGCGGTCGCCAGCGCGTTGACTCCGCTGTTGGTGGGGCAGCTGCAGAACGCGGGAGCGCAGGTGCGGGTCGCGCTCACCGGCTCGGCGCGCCGCTTCGTGACCGCGCGCGCGCTCGAGGCGCTGACCCATCACCCGGTCGCGACCAGCCTGTGGGTCGGACGCTCGACCGAGCCCGCCCCCCACATCGCCCTCGCCGAGTGGGCGGATCTGGTGCTGGTGGCTCCGGCGAGCGCGACGACGCTCTCGCGGCTGGCGGGCGGGGACTGCAGCGAGCTGGTGGCGGCGACGGCGATCGCGACCCGCGCGCCGGTGGTGCTCGCGCCGTCGATGAACGCGGGGATGCTGGCCGCGCCGAGCGTGCGCCGGAACCTCGCCCAGCTGCGCGAGGACGGGTTCCACCTCGTCTGGCCCTCGTCGGGATTCGAGGTCGCCGATCGGCCCGAGGCGCGCACCCGGAAAGTGGGGCCGATGCTCCCGCCCGAGGAGCTGGTCGCGATCGTCTGCGCGCTGATCCCCCCTCGGGCGCCGACGCCCCGGCCGGAGGCGGCGTTCTGGGACGAGGTCTACGCCCACCCCCCCGCGCAGCTGCCCTGGCACTCGCCGGCGGTGGATCCCGACCTCGCTGCGGCGCTGGGGCAGCTCAGGGGGCGGCTGCTCGATCTGGGCTGCGGCCTGGGCACGGTCGCGATCGCCGCCGCGCAGCTCGGCTACCAGGTGACGGCCAGCGACGTCTCGCCGGTCGCAGTGGACGCGGCCCGGAAGGCGGCGGGGAAGCTGCCGATCGACTTCGTCACCGACGACATCCTCGCCTCGAAGCTCGCGGGGCCGTTCGACGTGGTGGTCGATCGGGCGGTGCTCCACACCCTTCCGCCCGCCACCCACGATCGCTACCTGCGTCAGCTGGCGCGGCTGCTCGAGCCGGGCGCCCGGCTGCTGCTGAAGGTGCACAGCAATCCGGAGCAGACCCGGCGGCTCGGCACCACCTGCTTCGACGCCCTGCGCCTGACGGCGCTGCTGGGCCCTGAGCTGCAGATCGAGAGCTGTCAGGCTTCGACGCTGCCTGGTGCGCTCGAGCCTGCGCCCGAGGCGCTGTGGGTGGTGGCGCGCCGGGCGGGGTGAAGCCGCAGCCCCGGGTTACGGCGTCGCGGGATCCCGCCCACTCGCGCCGGCTGCCGGGGCCGCGGGCTGGTTCAGCGCCCGCTGCAGCGACGGCTCCACCTGTTGCGCAATCGCCTCGGCGCGCGTCTCGCACTGCGCCCAATCGACGTTCCGCTTGTTGGCGACGTTGTAGTCCGGCCTGGCGATCTTCGAGTCCGCCAGCCGAAACCGCGGGGCCAGCTTCCGCTCGAGCAACATCACCGTGACTTCCTCGTTGTCGCTCGTCACGTCGTCCATGTCGCGGGGCCCCGGCCCGAGGCCGTAGTTCATCATCCCGCGCCGCTCCTTCGGCGCCACCAGCCAGTGGCAGACCTCGTGGAGCAGCTTCTCGGTGTCACAGCCGTAGTCTGCTGCGACGTGGAACGCCCGGCCGTCGAATCCCACCGGCTGGGCGAAGAACGGCGCCTTGCCCTGCTCATCGCCCTCCAGGGCGACCACCTTCACCCCCTTGCCGGTCGCCGCCGACGCCCAGACCCGCAGCTCGGCCCAGCGCGTCCCGCAGGCGGGGCGCCGGGACGCCTCGAGGCAGCAGGGAACCCGCTCGCGGCCTTTTCCAGTCGGTCGGACAGCTCTCATCTCGGCCGGCCATATCCACCTTTGCCGCCGCCCGATCAACCTCCGGCGCCGGTTTTTCCCTTCGGAGCCACGGGCTGTTAGAGGGAAAACGCCCCTATTTCCAGAATCGACATCTGGGGGGTTGCGTTCCCGAGAATCTCGCCGTATATGCCGCGCCCCTTCGCCGCACCGGCTCTGTGACATCCAAGGAAGTTTCGAGGTCCACTCAGAATGGCCACACAGAAAATTCGCATCCGTCTCAAGGCGTACGACTCGAAGCTCCTGGATCAGTCCGCCGGTGAGATTGTCGAGACTGCCAAGCGCACCGGCGCAAAGGTGGCGGGTCCAATCCCGCTCCCTACCCGGATCAACAAGTTCACCGTGCTCCGCAGCCCGCACGTGGACAAGAAGAGTCGCGAGCAGTTCGAGATTCGTACCCACAAGCGCCTGCTCGACATCCTCGAGCCGACCCAACAGACGCTCGACGCGTTGATGAAGCTGGATCTCTCAGCCGGCGTCGACGTCGAGATCAAGAGCTAAGCCATGGCCAAGTTCGACGTCGTTGATCTCAACCTGAAGAAAGTCGCCGAGATCGAGCTCTCGGACGAAGTGTTCGCCGCCGAGGCGAACAAGAACCTTCTCTACGAAGTGGCGAAGATGCAGCAGATCAATCGCCGCCGCGGCACCGTCGCCGTGAAGAACAGCTCGCTCGTCTCCGGCGGCGGTAAGAAGCCGTGGAAGCAGAAGGGAACCGGCCGCGCCCGCCAGGGCTCGATCCGCGCGTCCCACTGGGTCGGTGGTGGTAAGGCGATGGGCCCCAAGCCCCGCGACTACTTCTACCGGCCGCCCCGCCAGGTCCGTCGCGCAGGCATCTGCGCCGGCCTCTCGCTGCGGGCCAAAGAGAACAAGATCATCATCCTCAACGAGTTCGTCTCGGACGGGAAGAGCAAGGCGACGATCAAGTCGCTCACCAAGAGCCTCAAGCTCACCAGCGCGCTGGTGGTCGATGTGAAGACCAACGTGAAGCTCCACCGCGCCGTGCGCAACCTCGAGAAGTTCGACGTGCTCACCCCCGAGGGCATCAACCTCGAGTCGGTGCTCCGTCACAAGACGCTCGTGCTGACCCAGTCGGCTGCCAAGGCGATCAACGAGGCGCTGCTGAAGGCCCGCGGCGGGCAGGGCTAGGAGACACCATGGACCTCACCCACGTCATCAAAGGGCCGTTGATCACCGAGAAGCTCGATCGCGCCCGCGAGAAGCAGCGGCAGTATTCGTTCGTCGTCGATCGCGAAGCGAGCAAGCACGATGTCGCCCGCGCGGTCTCGACCCTGTTCAAAGTCACTGTCGAAGACGTCCGCACCTGCATCATGCGCGGCAAGATCAAGCGCATCGGCAAGAGCATCGGCAAGCGCCCGAACTTCAAGAAGGCCTTCGTCACCCTGAAAGAGGGCGACAAGATCGAGCTGTTCGAGGGAGGCACGGTCTAGTCATGGGAATCAAGAGCTTCAAGCCGACTTCGGCTGCACGTCGTCTGACGACCGTCTCGGACTTCGCGGAGATCACCCGCGACATTCCCGAGAAGACGCTGACCACGGCGATGCGCCGCTCGGGTGGCCGTAACTCCGATGGCCACATCACCCGCCGTCACCAGGGTGGCGGTCACAAGCGCCGCTACCGGATCATCGACTTCAAGCGCCTGGACAAGGACGGCGTGCCCGCGAAGGTGGTCTCGGTCGAGTACGACCCGAACCGCACCGCGAACATCGCGCTGCTCCACTACCTCGACGGCGAGAAGCGCTACATCCTCGCTCCGACCGGCCTCGCGGTGGGCGATCTGCTCCACACCGGGCCGACCGCCGACATCCGGCCTGGCAACGCGCTGCCGCTGCAGAACATCCCGGTCGGCACCGTGATCCACAACGTCGAGATCAAGCCCGGTCGTGGCTCGCAGTTCATCCGCTCGGCCGGCAGCTGGGGTCAGTTGATGGCGAAGGAAGGCGACTACGCCCAGATCCGCCTGCCCTCGGGCGCGGTTCGCAAGGTGTTGATCACCTGCCGTGCGACCATCGGCCAGCTCGGCAACATCGATCACGAAATCATCCGCGTCGGTAAGGCCGGCAAGAGCCGCTGGCTCGGCATCCGCCCCACCGTCCGTGGTCTCGCGATGAACCCCGTCGATCACCCGCACGGTGGTGGCGAAGGCAAGTCCGGCCAGGGAAATCCCCACCCGGTTTCTCCGTGGGGCAAGAAGACCAAGGGCCTCACCACCCGCGCCAACAAGCGCACTGACAAGTTCATCGTTTCGGGTCGCCGCCAGGGCGTCCGCAGCCAGTAGGGGTAAGGAAAGACAATGGCTCGTTCAATCTACAAAGGCCCGTTCGTCGACCTCCACCTGACCAAGAAGGTTCAGGACATGGTGAAGGCGAGCAAGAAGTCGGTCATCAAGACCTGGTCGCGGCGCTCGACGATTCTCCCCGAGTTCGTCGGCCACACGTTCGCGGTGCACAACGGGCGGAAGTTCATCCCGGTGTTCGTCACCGAGAACATGGTCGGTCACAAGCTGGGCGAGTTCGCCCCTACCCGCACCTTCGTCGGCCACTCGGCCGAGAAGAAGGTGGCTCCCGCCGCCGGCGGCAAGAAGTAAGGAGCGGACCATGGAAGCCACTGCACACCTTCGTCACCTCACCATGGCCCCCCGGAAGCTCTCGGTGGTTGCTGCGCTCGTGCGCGGCAAGCCGGTCGGCGCTGCGATCAGCATCCTGACCTTCACCAAGCGCGCCGCGGCCCGCCCGGTGAAGAAGCTGCTCGAGAGCGCGATCGCCAACGCCACCGACCTTTCCAAGGGGCAGGTCGACATCGACAAGCTCTACGTCAAGCACATCTCGGTCGACCAGGGCCCCACCTCGCGGCGCTTCATGCCTCGCGCGATGGGCCGGGCCAGCCGGATCAACAAGAAGACCAGCCACGTTCACGTCGTCCTCACCGACGACAAGAAGCCGAAGGCGTAAGGAGACACATGGGTCAGAAAGTACATCCGATTGGCTTCCGTCTCGGCGTCATCCGCACCTGGGACAGCAAGTGGTTCGACGAGAAGAACTACGCGCAGTGGCTGCACGAAGACATCAAGATCCGCAACTTCGTCAAGAAGAGCCTGAACCACGCCGGCGTCTCGAAGGTCGAGATTGAGCGCGCGGCCAACAAGGTGAAGGTCAACGTTCACACCGCCCGCCCGGGGATCGTGATCGGCAAGCGCGGCGCCGGCATCGAGACGGTGAAGAAGGACCTCCAGGCGTTCACCAAGAACGAGGTGTTCCTGAACATCGTCGAGGTCCGCAAGGCCGAGATCGACGCCCAGCTGGTGGCCGAGAACATCACCACCCAGCTCGAGCGACGCATCGCCTTCCGCCGCGCGATGAAGAAGGCCATCCAGACCGCCATGAAGTTCGGCGCCAAGGGCATTCGCGTCGCCTGCTCGGGCCGCCTGGGCGGCGCCGAAATGGCCCGCTACGAGTGGTA
>JAGSPQ010001016.1 GCA_018262385.1 Myxococcaceae bacterium
GAGTGGAGCTCCCGCTCGGCCCGCGCACCTCGCCGACCACCGACTTGCCCCCCGACGGGTCGCACCGCTACCGCGTCGAGGTGGTGGACCTGGCCGGGAACGCCACCCTCTCGGCGTGGTCTGCACCGGTCGCCACCCCGGGCACCACGCTCTCGATCGCGCCGGTCGAAGACCAGCTCGCCCGGTGCGGGCAGCCGACGGTGGTGGAGCTGACGACCACCGGAGAGCCGGCGACGAAGTGGAGCCTGGTGGGCACCCCCTCGGAGGCGGTGTCGATCGACCCGAGCTCCGGCCGGCTGACCTTCACGCCGCGGCCCTCGACCGCCAACCCATACCTCGTCACCGTCCGCGCCGAGTCGGCGGCGAGCCTCGACGAGCAGCAGGTCACCTTCGGGGTTTCCTGCGAGCCGGTGGCGCTGGCGGTCGCCTGCGGCTGCAGTGCCGGCGCGGCCCCGGTCGCGCTCTTCGGGCTGGCGCTGCTGCTGGGCGCGAGGCGCCGCCGATCGCCGGTGTGAACCTGAATTTGCGCTGGCGCCGAAGCGGGTCATCAGCGGCTCGCGATCGATTCCGAAGGTGGCGTGCGCGGCCTCCAGCGTGGCGCCGACGCCGTACGCGAGCCAGGCGGGCACCGGCTTGCCGACCTTCGGGGCGCCAGCCGCCTCGAGCATCCGGTTGGCCATCGTCCACACCCCGATCGGCTCACCGTCGCTGATGAAGTAGGCGCGGCCGGAGATTGGCGCGCCCGCCCGCAGCTTGTCTGCCGAGAGCAGGTGGGCGTCGACGCAGTTGTCGACGTAGATGGTGTCGGTCTTCACGTCGCGCTTGCCGACCTGGCGCAGCTTCCCCGCCCGGGCGCGGGCGAGCAGCCGGGGCAGCAGGTGGCGATCGCCGGGGCCCCAGATGAAGTGCGGGCGCAGCGCGACGGTGCCCAGCGTGACGTCGGCCGCCTCGCGCACCAACCGTTCGGCCAGCATCTTGGTGCGGGGGTAGTCGGCGGTGAAGTGGGCGCCGTAGGGGATCGACTCGTCGGCCCCTTCGATGTCGCCGCCGGTGTGGACCACGCTGGGCGAGCTGGTGTGGACGAGGTGCGGCACCGCGGCGGATCGGCAGCCGGCGATCACGTTCGCGGTGCCCTGGACGTTGATCGCCTCGTACTCGCTGCGGTCTCCCCAGCCGCCCGCCTTGGCCGCGGTGTGGAACACCACGTCCACCCCGGCGCAGGCCCTGGCGGTCGCTTCGGCGTCGCGCACATCGCCGCGCACCAGCTCGGCGCCCAGCTGCTGGAGGGCCGGGTATTCGCCCCGGGCGAGCACCCGCACGGTGTCGCCGCGCTCGATCAGCCGGCGCACCAGCGCGCTGCCGAGAAATCCTCCGCCTCCGGTGACGAGGGCTCTCATCGCGGCGGCAGCTCCTAGCACACGCCCGCTGGCCATTAGGCTCGACGCAGCGGCGGGTTAGATCCGATCGCCGGATTGTCGCTACTCCCTCGCCGGTCGCGGGTGTAAGCGGGCGTCCGGGGGTAGCCATGAACGCACTGGTCACTGGAGCGAACGGCCACATCGGCAGTCACGTGGTCCGCGCATGCCTAGAAGCAGGAATGAAGCCCGTGGCCTTCGTTCGCCCCGGCTCCGACCGGCGGGCGCTGGCGGGGCTGGACGTCGAGCTGCGCGAGGGCGATCTGCTCGATGCGCCGAGCGTCGAGAAGGCGATGGCCGGGGCGGAGGTCGTCTTTCACGTCGGCGCAGTGCACCGGAACTGGGCGCCGGACGAGGCGGCGATTCTCGGGCCGGCAGTGAGCGGGACCCGCAACGTGCTCGACGCTGCCAGGCGCGCCGGGGTTCGCCGGGTGGTGTGCACCAGCAGCGGAGCGACGGTCGGCTTCACTCCCGATCCCTCGAAGCCGCTCGACGAGTCGGCGCCGCTGCCGACGCCGCGCAGCGTGTATTCGCGCGCCAAGCTCGAGGCCGAGAAGCTGGCGCTGACCGCCGACGGGGTGGACGTGGTGGTGGTCAACCCCAGCGGCGTGTTCGGCCCGCGCGACTACCGGCTCACCCCGGCGACCCGGGCGATCGTCGGCCTGCTGCAGGGAGATCCGGCGTTCCTCGGCGTCTGCCTGACCGACGTGCGGGACGTGGCGAAGGGGCACCTGCTCGCGGCGTCGGCCGGGAAGAAGTCCCACCGCTATCTGCTCACCGGCGACGTCCTCACCCCGGCGCAGGTCGCTGCCGCCTTCCACGAGGTGACCGGGGTTCGCCCCTCGACCTTCAGCCCGCCCCGGTTCCTGCTGAACTTCCTCGCCGGCAGCGCGGAGAAGAAGGCGCGCAAGAGCGGACAGGACGCGGCGGTCACCCGCGATCAGATCCACGACGTCTTCGGCCATCACCTCGCGTACGACTCGCGGCGAGCGAAGACCGATCTGGCCGCGACCTTCCGGCCGGCGAAGGACGTGCTGCGCGATGCGGTGCGCTGGCTGCTCTACTTCGACGGGCTCAAGCCGAAGGTGGCGGCGAAGGTGCGGGCGGCGCTCGGCGCTGCTGCCGCTCCGGATCCGGACTGGAGCCGCTGAGCCGAACCGAAACGCAGGAACTGGCCGAAGCGGCGAGAACGGCGGAAGCCGGAGGCCGAGCCTCGCTTGACGGCTCGCCCGGTGACTGGTAGTCACTGACTTGAAGTCACTGACGACAATCACCGAAGAGGGTCCGATGGCGGCTGAATCGAGACAGGACAAGAAGCTGGCCACCCGGCAGGCCCTCAAGGTCTCCGCGCTCG
>JAGSPQ010000192.1 GCA_018262385.1 Myxococcaceae bacterium
CGCGGCGTAGAACCCGGCGCCGAAGCCGTTGTCGATGTTCACCACCGCGACGTTCGACGCACAGCTGGCCATCATCGCCAGCAGCGCAGTGAAGCCGTGCGCGCTGACGCCGTAGCCGATCGAGGTGGGCACCGCGATCACCGGGACCCCGACCAGGCCGCCGACCGCCGAGGCGAGGGCGCCCTCCATCCCCGCCACCGTCACCACTGCGTGGACGTCGGCGAGATCGGAGCGGCGCTTGAGCAGGCGGTGAATCCCCGCCACCCCGACGTCGTTGATGCGGGTGACCGTCGCCCCGAACGCCTCGGCGGTGACCGCCGCCTCTTCCGCAACCGGAAGGTCGGACGTGCCCGCGCAGACCACCGCCACCTTTCCTGCCCGGGGCCGGCGGCCGCTGTGGAGCGACAGGATCCGCGCGTGCGCGTGCCAGGTGGCCTTCGGGTACAGCTCCTTGAGCGCCGCCGCCTTCTCCGGCTGCAGCCGGGTGACCAGCACCGACTGCTTGCGCACCGCCAGCGCGCCGATGATCCCCGCGCACTGCTCGATGCTCTTCCACTGGCCGAGCACCACCTCGGGAAAGCCCAGCCGCAGCGCGCGGTGGGTGTCGACGGTGGCGAAGCCCAGCTCGGCGAAGGGCAGGTCCTTCAGCGCCCGCACCGCCTCGCCCACCGAGACCTGGCCCTTCTTCACCCGGCCCAGCAGTCTGGTGAGAGTGCGCTCGTCCATTCGCTGCCCTCATAACAGCCCCCTGAACGCGTGGCTGAACTGTGCAACAACCACCGGATGCTCTCCTCTCTTCAGCGGGCGCTGGTCGGTGGTTTTGCCCTCGGGCTGGTGGTCGCGATTGCCCCCTCCTGCGGCGGGCCGGGCGGCGGCGGCAGCGCGGTCAGCCGCTTCTGCGTCGACTACTCGACCGCGTTCTGTGACTACGCGGTGCGCTGCGGCTCGGTGGCGGTCAACGGCAAGGCCGACTGCCTGACCTACTTTCAGGGCACGTTCTGCGGCGCCGCGGTGGACTCCGCCGGCAAGGGCTACCAGACCTTCGACTCGACCAAAGCCCAGGCCTGCCTCAGTGCGATCGGCAGCGCGAGCTGTGACGAAGGTGCCGGCACCGCGCTGCTCGGGTGTGACGGGCTGTTCGCCCCGGCGGCCGATTCCGGTGGAGCCTGCTACGAGGCCAGCGACTGCAAGAGCGCGACGGAGGGCTGCGGTGGCGCCAGCTGCGCCCGGACCTGTCAGGCTGCCGGAGCGCAGGGCCAGCCGTGCCCGCGGGACACCAGCTGCTCGGCCGGGCTCCGCTGCGATCCGGGCACCTCGCTTTGCCAGCCGCCGGCCCCCCCCGGCGCCGCCTGCCAGCCCTTCGCTTCCTTCCAGTGCGATGCGACCAGCTTCTGCGACAGCACGACCGAGATGTGCACCGCGCTCCCCAGCTCCGGTCAGGCCTGTCGCCCGACCAGCCCCCGCTGCACCGGCGCCGCCTGGTGCAGCGCCGGCACCTGCCAGCCCCGGCTCGGCTCGGGGGTGACCTGCACCACCTCGGACGCGTGCGAGAGCACGTTGTTCTGCGACACCGCGCTCACGCCCGACTCCTGCCAGGCCCGCAAGGCCGTGGGCGGCACCTGCCAGCTCTCGACCCACTGCCAGGATGGGCTGCGCTGCACCAGCGGGGCCTGTGTGGCCGCCCGGACCGCCGGCCAGAGCTGCGTCAGCATCAGCGACTGCACCACCGGGCTGTCCTGCGATCGGATCCTGCGGATCTGCGGCACCCCCGTCTACAGCCTGAAGGCGGGCGACAGCTGCACCGACGACGACCGCACCTGCGGCAGCGGGCTGAGCTGCAAGGGCGAGGCGGTGAACTCCGACGGCGGGGTCGGCACGGTGGGGACCTGCGCCGCGGAGGCGCTCGGCGATCCCTGCACCTCGCGCTTCAGCAGCGAATGCCCCGAGCACGCGTTCTGCAACCTCGCGGTCGACGCCGGCGCCGGCACCTGCACCGCGGCGACCAGCGGCTCACCGTGCGCCACCAACTCCCAGTGCCGGGCGACCGACTTCTGCGACAACGGCCTCTGCGCGGCCAGGAAGCCGGAGGGCGCGGCCTGCACCTCCAGCTCGGGCTGCGTCAGCCCGCTGACCTGCCTCACCTCGGCCGCCGGCGCGAAGACGTGCGGGAAGCGGGGCGAGCTGGGCGCCCCCTGCACCGAGACGACCGGCAACAGCTCCTGCCTCTTCCCGCTCGCCTGCACCAACGGCACCTGCCAGCACGCCGGCGCGCTCAACGAGCCCTGCCTGAGCGGGTCGATCTGCCTCTCGGGCGCCTGCGACCGCGACGCGGGGATCTGCGGAGCGAAGCTCCCGGTGGGCGGCGACTGCCGCAGCTACGGCAGCGCCTGCGAGTCCGGCCACTGCGTCAACGGCAAGTGCGAGGCGGCCTGCAAGTAGCCAGGCGTCAGTAGGCCATCGAGAAGACGATTCGCCCCACGCTCGGCTCGCCGGTGACGATGCACTTGCCCGGTTCCTGCTTGAGCGAGAAGGGCCGGTTGCGGGTGGTGAGCTTGGTCTCTGCCTTGATCTGCGCCTCGATCTTCGGGTCGCCGTTCCAGTGGGCGAGCAGGAAGCCGTCGTTCGCGCGGGCCTTCAGCTCGTCGTAGCTGTTGACCTCGAAGGTGTTCGCGTCGCGGAAGGCCTTCGCCTTCTCGAACATCGCCTTCTGCATCTCTTCCAGCAGCGACTGGCACTTCGCCACCGCCTCGCCCAGCGGCACGGAGAGCTTGTTCTTGATGTCGTCGCGGCGCACCAGCACGCACTGCTCCTTGGCGAGATCCTTGGGGCCGAGGTCCATCCGCACGCAGACCCCTTCCATCTCGTACTGGTAGAACTTTGCGCCCATCGGCTTGCCTTCGTCGTTGTCGATCTTCACCCGGACGCCGGCCTTCTTCAGCTCGGCCGCCAGCTGCACCGCCCTGGCGTAGGCCGGCGCGCGCTCCTCGCCCTTGCCGATGATCACGATCACCACCTGCTGCGGCGCGAGCTTCGGCGGCACCACCAGGCCGGCATCGTCGCTGTGGGTCATGATCAGCCCGCCGATCAGCCGGGTCGAGACGCCCCACGAGGTCTGCCAGACGTGGTGCTGCTGGCCGTCGCGGCCCTGGAAGACGGTGTCGAACGCCTTGGCGAAGTTCTGCCCCAGGTTGTGCGAGGTCCCCGCCTGCAGCGCCTTCTTGTCCTGCATCATCGCTTCGATCGAGTAGGTGCGGTTCGCGCCGGCGAACTTCTCCGAGTCGGTCTTGCGGCCGGCCATCACCGGCATCGCCATCCACTCCTCGGCGAACACCCGGTAGACCTCGAGCATCTTCAGCGTCTCTTCTTCCGCGTCGGCCTCGGTCTCGTGGCAGGTGTGGCCTTCCTGCCAGAGGAACTCGGTGGTGCGCAGGAACATGCGGGTGCGCATCTCCCAGCGGATCACGTTCGCCCACTGGTTGATCAGCATCGGCAGATCCCGGTAGCTCTGGATCCACAGCTTGAAGCTGCGGTTGATGATCGTCTCCGAGGTCGGGCGCAGCACGTACGGCTCGGTCAGCTTGCCTCCGCCGGCGTGGGTCACCATCGCCAGCTGGGGGTTGAAGCCCTCGACGTGCTCCTTCTCTTTCTTCAGGTAGCTCTCGGGGATCAGCAGCGGGAAGTAGGCGTTCTGATGCCCGGTCTCCTTGAACATCCCGTCGAGCTGCCGCTGGATGTTCTCCCAGATCGCGTACCCGTTGGGCCGGATCACCATGCAGCCCTTCACGTCGGAGTTGTCGGCCAGCTTGGCGGCCGCAATCACGTCGCCGTACCACCTGGAGAAATCCACCGCGCGCGTCGTCAGCTTGTCAGCCATGCGTCGCGCTTAGATCAAAAGCGCGCCAGCGTCACTGCGATCCACGGAGCGGAGAGCCTCACCTGCAGGAAGGGCATCGCCGGCGGCGGCGCCATCGGCGGCGGCTCGACCGGAGGAGAGGTCAGCTGATCGATCGCGCTCTTCACCTGGTCGATCTGCTTCGTGCTTTCGGAGCGCTCCTGACTGATCCCCTTGAGCAGGATCCCTCCCACCACCAGCAGCCCGACCGCGATCACCGCCGCGACGCTCACCCCGACGCTGAAGGTCACCGGGAACCCGCTGCTGGAGAGCAGGGCGATCAGCCCCCCGAAGAAGAAGACCACCAGGTCGCCCACTCCGATCACCGCGCCGATCACCAGCATCGTCACCGGGCCGGCGACGCTCGGGCGGGCGTCCTCCAGCCGCAGAAGCTCGGTCTGCAGCTGGGCGCGGGTCCACCCGGCGTAGGTGGGCTGCTGGCCGGGCAGGGCGTCCTGAACGAGGACGAACCGGGGCGCGAGCGCGGCCGCGCTGGGCTCGGTGCCGGTCAACACCACTGCGGCGAGGAGGGAGAGGATCATCAGAACCGGGCGAAGATCAGCGGGAACTGCACCGACGCCTGGGGAGAATACGGCGGAAGCGGCGGCGGGGGAGGCCCTTCCGGAGGCGGCCCGATGATCGGCGGCGCGTCGGGGACGTACTGCCGCTGCTCGGGAGCCAGCTCCTCGCCCCCTTCCTTGAGCAGCCGCTGCACCTCGTCCAGCTGCAGGCTGTAGGGCCGCCGCTCGGGCAGCACCCGGGACAGCACGATCCCTCCGATGATCAGCATCGCCGCGCCCCCGGTGCCGACGATGCCGAACACCGCCAGGAATGGAATCGAAGCGTTGTTCACTCCGCCTGCGGAGAGCAGGCCGAGCATCACCAGGTTGAGTGAGATCGCCAGCGCGGCCGCGCCGCTCGACATCAGGGCGATCGGCAGACCGATCGAGGGCCGCTCCTCCTTCAGCCGGTCGTACTCCCGCTCCAGCTGGGCCTTGCTCCAGCCCGCGTAGCTCGGGAGCTCCGCCGGGGGCGCAGGCGGCAGCGGCTCGTCGGCGAGCAGGCGGATCCTTCGCGGAGCGCTGGGATTGAGGAAGGCCGGCTGCACGTCGGCGGACGCGAACATCAGCAACAAGGCGGTGGTGAGCATCGGACCGGGGGGAACCTAGCCCGTATCCGTCACTGGTTTCTCGGCTGCAACCAACGGCCCGTGGCAGATTCGATCAGCCTGTTGGTTTCGCTCGAGTGCCCGGGGCGGGTCAGCCGGGCGGGGCCTTGCGGGGTCCGGGGGGCGCGGGGTTCCAGAAGTCGAAGAAGTTGAACCACTGGTACGGGTACTCGCGCACCAGCGCCTCGAGCCGGCGGGCGTAGTCCTCGACCCACTCGCGCATCTGTGCGTTGCGGTCGCGGCTGCGATCGAAAGCATACCGGCGCGGTGGGTCGGCGATGAAGCGGTAGGAGGCGGGGCCCACCTGGACGTTGAAGGTCGAGATCAGCGGGGCGCCGCTCAGCGCGGCCACGATGAACGGGCCGACCGCGAACGGCGCCTCGACCCCGAGGAACGGCACCCGCACCACCCGGGAATCCACCGGCCGGTCGCCCTGCATCGCCACCATCTCGCCATCGCGCAGCGCGTGGAGGATCGACAGCGAAGCCATGTCCGAGTCGCCCACCGGGATGATGAGCGGCTTCAAGGTGGTGGCGCCCTCGAGGTAGCGGGCCAGATTCTCCTCCTCCCCTTTGTAGGCGACGAGCGCGATCCGCGCCTTCAGCCGGCCCTCGAGCAGCCCGCACGCCAGTTGCCAGTTGCCGAGGTGGGCGGTGAGCAGCACCGCGCCCTTCTTCTGTTCCGAGGCGGTCTCGAGGTGCTCGAGCCCCTCGTGGGTGCAGGTGAAGACGCCGGGTCCCCGGGAGCCGAGCAGCATGTTGTCGACCAGGGTCCGCGCGAACTGGAGGAAGTGGCGGTAGGCGCGCAAGAACCGCTGCAGCGGCCCGGTGGACGGGCCGAACAGGCGATCCTGGTAGAGCAGCGAGCCCTTGCGGCCGGCCCCGGCGACGAAGACGTAGAACAGCACCACCGGGTAGAGCACGGCGTAGGCCGGCCAGGTCCCGACGAAGCGGGTCAGCTGGTAGAAGAACCAGTAGCCGAGCACGCCGCCGTGGCTCTTGCCGGACCAGCTGCGGACGTTCGTCGGGTCGGCTCGAGCAAGGGTGTTCACGTCAACCGCGCCAGGCGACCCGGTTCTCGGGCTCGAAGCGCCGGTAGGTCCCCGCCGCCATCTCTTTCACCATCGCCTGCTTGAACAGCATCCCCATCTTCGTCGAGTGGCCGCTGCCCTGGTAAAAACGGTCCCAGGCGTACTGGTACATCTCCTGGAGCTTCTCGGCCGACATCCGCTTCGGCTTGAAGACGACTTTGTCGGCGGTGTAGTCGAGCCAGTTGTTCGAGGTGACCCGGCCCTCTTTCTCCCACTTCGCCCGCGTCGTGGAGTGGGGGAAGGGGGTCATGATGGTGAACTCGGCCATGTCGAGCTTCACCTCGAGCAGGAAGTCCACCAGCCGCTTGATGTAGTCCTCGTCCTGCTCGTCGGTGCCGAGGATGATCGTGCCTTCGATCGCGATCCCGTGATCCTTCAGCCGCTTGATCCGGTTGCGGATGTGGTTCGAGGTGTCGAAGATCGCCTGGTAGACGTACCAACAGCCCGAGTCGGCGGCGAGCTTGAGGATCTCGTCGTCGTCGAGAATCGGGTGCGAGACCCAGGTCTTCTTCAGCGGAATCATCGCGGTGAACAGCTCGCGCAACCAGTTCTTGTCCTGGGCCAGCGAGTTGTCGACGATGAACAGCCGGTTGTTCTTGATGCTCTCCATCTCTTCGATCGCTTTCGACACCGGGCGGGGGCGGAAATTCCGGCCGCCGAG
>JAGSPQ010000193.1 GCA_018262385.1 Myxococcaceae bacterium
CCCGCCGCCGACTCCACCCGCCCCGCCGCCGACGCCACCTGCCCCGCCGCCGACTCCGCCGCCACCTGCCCCGCCGCCGACGCGTCCTCCGTCGGGCGGATGGCAGACGCCTCCGACGCAGACCCAGCCGGAGCCGCAGGGCAGCAGGTTGTCACACTGCTTCTCGGTGACCGGGACGAAGCACCCGCAGGCGTGAAGCGACAGCGCCGCCAGCAGCTGGAAGGCCAAGCGCATAGAGGGGGAACGCATCACGACTCCGAGGCCGGCCAGAGGGCCGCCAGCGTAGATCAGCTGCTGCGTCAGCGCCCGATCTTGCCGTTAGACGACCGGCTCGTCGATCTCGGGGTGGGTGGTGTGGGCCTTGTGCACCGCCACCGGCTCGAGCTTGACCCGCTTGTCGTGGATCAACTGCAGCACCGCGGCGAGCACGGTGAAGCTGACCACCAGGGTGGTGGCCAGGCCGAGGCACGCCACGTAGCCGATCGACTTCAGCCCGTTGTGCTGGGCGAAGAACAGCGCGCCGAAGCCGGCGATCGCGGTCAGGGTCGAGCTGGCGACCGCCGCGCCGACGCTGCGCAGGGCGACGATCGGCGAGGTCCCCTCGAGGAACCGGTGCAGCAGGTAGAGCCCGTGACTGACTCCGAAGCCGAGGAGAATCGGCAGGATCACCAGGTTCATGAAGTTGAGGGTGTGGACGGTGATGCTCATCAGCCCGAGCATCATCCACAGCCCGACGCCGAGCGGGATCACGCTCGCCAGCGCCAGCTTCACGCTGCGGAAGTCGAGGAAGTGCATCAGCAGGATCCAGATCGTCGCCAGCACCACCGTCACCTTGCCGTCGAAGAGCACGATCCGCGCGAGGGTGGCGTAGAGGATGGCGAGGCCGGCGCTGCGGTACTCCCGGCCGTCGCCGGTCTTGATCACCCGCATCTCGTCGGCGAAGGTCATCATCTTCTTGCCGTCCCACAGGTCGACGCTCGGGTAGACGAAGGTCAGGAAGCCGTGGTTCTCGGGCCGGGTGGTGGGCAGGTGCCGGAAGTTCTCGGCGTAGACGTCGGGCACGTCCTTCACCCCGTACGGCCGCTTGGCGAGGATCCGCTTGAACAGGGTCGCCTTCTCCTGCATCTCGGGCGGCAGCGACTCGACCTCGATCTCCTTGAGCTCTTCCTGCCACTCGGCGAGCACCTTCGCGTTCGCCTCGGCGAGCTCGGGCGGAGGAACGAAGCTGTAGACCGAGACCACCTGGTCCACCGACGGGTACTTCTCCTTGTGCAGGGTCAGCTCGTCCCAGATCGCCTTGGTCTCTTCGAGCGTCTTGGCGGTGAAGGCGATCGGGTCGGAGGAGATCTTGAACCGGGCGTTGATCTCGTCCTGCAGCTTGATGCTCGCCATGTCCTCGGGGACGAGCGCGCGGGTGTTGTAGTTGAAGACCACCCCCGCCTTCAGCCGCTCGAACACCGTCGGCGCGCGGTCCTTCGGCAGCTCCTCGCCGGTCCACGGGATGGCGAAGGCGCAGACCGCCGCCACCACCGTGCACATCGCCAGCAACACCAGCCGCGGGTGGGGGATCCGGATCTCTCCGCCGGCGCTGGTGTTCGAAGGGGGCTTCATCACTCCGATCGCCTTCGGGACCCAGTCGGGGTTCCGGTTGCCGATCAGCGCAAGTACCGCCGGGCTCCAGGAGAAGAGGGTGAAGCCGATGATCAGGGTCCCGAACGCGGCGAGGAAGCCGAACTGCGAGAAGCCGCGGAACTGGGAGATCAGCAGCACCATGAAGCTGCCGCCGGTGACGATCGCGGCGATCAGCGCCGGGCGGCCGGCGTTGACCAGCGCCGCGGTGATCGCCTCGTCGTAGCGCTTGCCCGAGCCGAGCTCGATGCGGGTCCGGTAGATGAAGTGGATCCCGTAGTCGATCCCGAAGCCCATCAGGATCGCGCCGATGATGCTGGTCACCATGTTCAGCTCGCCGAGGGTCAGGTAGGCGAACCCCATGGTGAGGATGGTGCCCATGATCATCCCGGTGATCACGATCACCGTCGGGGCCAGCTTGCGGAAGAAGACGATCGTGATCAGGCAGATGAAGACGAACGCGGCGAGCGCGACGTCGTCGACCGAGTCCTGGATCGCATAGCTGTCGTCGACGTTCGTCTTGTACGAGCCGGTGAAGCCGAAATAGACCGTCTTCTGGTCGCCCTTCTTGTCGTAGTCCTCGATCAGCGACACCCCGGTCTGGCGGGCGATGTCGGCGAAGAGCCCCTTCGTCTGCTCACCGACCTTCGCCTCTCCGGTCATGTGGTCGATGAACGCCTTGGTGTCGGCCAGCTGGGTCGAGTTCCACATCGGCTTGATGAGCATCAGCACCATCTGCCGGTCGTCCGAGATGTAGTACTCGTCGCGGATGCTCTTCTTTCCGACCGCCGAGTACTTGGCGATCAGATCCTCGAGCTCCAGCTTCACCGGCTCGGTCTTGCGGATCTCGATGAAGAACGGGTTGTTCCGGCGCAGCTGATCCTTGATGTACGCGTTGATCCGCTTCTTCCCTTCGATCAGGTCCTCGGTCTTGATGAACAGGACCATGTTTTCCTGAATGAACTCGACCGGGACTTTGTAGGTGATGAACCTCACGTACGGCGTTCCGTCCGGCCGCTTCTCGGTGGTCAGCCGCGCGTTGATCGCGTCCGACACCTTCTTCAGCGTGTCGGGGTCGGTGCCGCGCAGCCCGAGCATCAGGTAGCCGGCGCCGCCGACCATGTCGATCACCCGCTTGACCTCTTTGACTTCCGGCAGGTCCTGGGAAATCAGCGAGAGCTGATCGCTCTCGATTCGAAGCTGGAAGGCGAGCCAGGTGCTGACCGCGGTCAGGCTCAGCAACAGCACCAACACCTTGCCGGGGTTTCGGATGATGACGCCGGCGTAGGAAGTGGTCCACCGGGTGAGGAAGGCTGCTTTGTCGGCACTCATGGGCGCGGCAAGGTAACTGAGTGGGGCGCGATCCGCTCTGAAAGAACCTCACCGCCCAACGACCCGGTCGCGGCCGGCGCAGGGCCTGCTAGGGTGCGCGCGCTTTGCGGCTCCTCCCCCTCACCCTCGCGGCGCTCGTCTGTGGCTGCCCTGCTGCGACCCCCAGCGGGCTGGACGGGGCGGTGCCCCCGCCGGACTCGGGCGCCTCGGATGCGGGCGGGAAAGATGGCGGCCGGGCGGACGGCGGCACTGACGCAGGCAAGCCCGACGCCGGCGCGGCCGACGCAGGCTTCCTCTACGCGCCGATCGAGCAGTGGTGCCAGCTCAACGCGCTGGCCCAGTGCGATCGCGACGTGCGCTGCCTCGAGCTGGCGATCGAGAACCGCCCGGAGTGCATCGCGAAGAAGAGCGAGTTCTGCGATCAGCCCGCCTACACCCGCGCCGCGAACGAAGGGCGGCTGCAGTACCTCGAGCCGAAGGCGCGCGAGTGCCTCAACGGCTACGCGGCCGACAGCTGCGAAGGGGTCCCCCCGGCGTGCGCGGTGGTGTTCGCCGGCAAGGTGGCGCCCGACGCCGGCTGCATCCTCACCGAGGAGTGCAACGCGGCGGGCTTCTGCTACCAGTACGACTACACCTGCCCGCATCGGTGCCGCGGGTGGATCCCGATGGGTCAGACCTGCGACGGCTTCAGCACCCGCTGCAACCCCGACGAGGCGTACTGCGGGACCTTCGATGGCGGAGTGGGCGAGCGCTGCCAGACGCTCAAGGGGCTGGGCGAGGACTGCGTCGAGTACGACGCGTGCCGCACCGACCTGACCTGCGCCAACAACCTGTGCGTCAAGCGGCGGGCGGGCCCGGGCGAGTCGTGCGGCGAGCGGCAGGGCTTCCCCTACTGCACCGAGGAGTATTTCTGCCGCCAGAACACCACCCTCACCCCTCCCCCACCCGGCACCTGTCAGCGGCGCGGCGGGCTGGGCGCGGTCTGCACCGGCTACGGCTCGTGCCTCCCCTCGCTGCGGTGCGGCTCGTCGTTCACCACCTCGACCTGTCTGCCCCGGCTGGCCGAGGGCGAGAAGTGCAGCAGCTACGGCGAGTGTCAGCAGGGCCTGTATTGCCCGCCGCGCACCTCGCGCTGCACCAGGATCCCCGGTGATGGGGGCGACTGCACCTCGCAGGGCAGCTACTTCGAGTGCGCATCGGCCCACTTCTGCGACTTCAACTCACCCAACGACGTGTACACCTGCCGCCCACGTCACGCGAACGACGAGAGCTGCACGTATGATGGGGTGTGCCTGTCGAATGATTGCGACTATGGGGCGCTGCCCGACGGGGGTTACGGCGGGACCTGCGTTCCCCGTTGTTCGCAGAAAGCCGACAGCGGTTTCTAGCGCGGCCGGTCGCTGCTCGAGCGGAACTGAACCTTTGAGGCAACCCAGCCAGATGAAGTCCCTCCCTTCGAAGCTGCTGCCGGGGCTGCTGGCCCTGCTGATCGGCTGCTCGACCCAGCCCCCGCCCCCGGGCGACGGCGGGGTGCCCGACGCGGGGTTCGACGCGGGGCCGGGCGACGGCGGCGGCGGAGGCGGCGGGCAGAGCGACGGCGGGCTGCCGCTGAAGTCGGCGTGCACCGTGCTCAATGCGCGCCGCTGCGACTACCTGCTGCGATGCGGGCTGATCTCCGAGGCGGCGATGCGCGACTGCCTGGCCTGGCAGCAGGCGACCTCGTGCGGCCCGTCGAGGTGGCAGGCGCGGGTCGAGGCGCCGGTGGCGACGTTGCGGTACGACGGGCAGCTGGCGCAGGTCTGCGCCGACAGCTGGGCCAACCGCAAGTGCAGCGACTTCGGCCTCGAGCCGAACGCGTGCGGCAACCGGTTCCTGCTGCCCAACGCGTTCAGCACCCAGGCTTGCTACGACGGCTACAAGGAGTGCACCGAGGGCGTCTGCCGGGGGACCGCCTGCCCGCGCAGCTGCCAGCCGCTGGGCCTGATCGGCGAGGTGTGCCGCGACAACCCGGACTGCAAGAGCGGCCTGCACTGCAAGATCGTCACCCTCGCGACCGGCTCGGGGGTGTGCACCGCCTACGGGCAGGTGACCCAGGGGTGCGACCTCGACCAGCCGTGCGCGGCGGGGCTGCTGTGCAGCGCGGGGAAGTGCGTCCAGCCGCCGCAGCCCAACCAGCCGTGCCTCGGCGGCTCGTGCGACGAGAGCGCGTGGTGCCTGAGCGGCGCCGACGGGGGCCAGTGCAAGCTGCGGCTGGGGCTCGGCACCAGCTGCACCGACGACGCGCAGTGCCAGCCCTCGTTTCTGTGCGAGGCGCTGACCGGCCAGTGCGTGCCGAGGACGCTGAGCTCGGCGGGCAGCGTGTGCGGCCTGCGGCAGAGCTGCCCGCTGGGGACGGTGTGTCTGAACGCGACCGCCACTGCGCTCGGCAGCTGTGCGGCGCCGCTCGACGCCGGCGCAGGCTGCGTGTCGAGCAGCGACTGCCAGACCCAGCTGGCCTGCATCGGCCTCGACGGAGGGCTGGCGCTCGGCTGCGGCCCCCGCCAGCCGAACGGGATGCGCTGCAGCGAGAACCGCGACTGCCAGCTGCTGTCGATCTGCCGTCAGCAGACCTGCGTGCGGCTGCCCACCACCGGAGACCCGTGCGCGCTGGCGGGCAGCTGCCTGTTCGGGCCGTGCGTCGCCACCGACGCGGGGTCGATCTGCACCGAGCCGTTCGGCCCCGGGGTGGTGTGCACCCGCGACGCCGACTGCAGCTCGGGCCGCTGCGTGACGGGAAAGTGTCTGCCCAGCTGCACGCCCTGAACGTGATGTAACCACGGCGCGGGGTTGCTTCTTTCGCGAGGCAACAGGAGTTCGACAGCCATGCGCCTTCTCAAGTTGCCGCTGTACGTGCAGGTGATCATCGGGGTGGTGCTCGGCGCGCTGCTGGGGGTGATCTTCAAGCGCGACCCCTACTTCCCGGGCTTCGGAAACGACGAGCTCGGCGCGCTGGGGATGCTGGTGATCCGGCTGCTCAAGGCGCTGGCGGTGCCGCTGGTGCTGTTCGCGATCCTCGACGCGTTCGTCCGCACCCGGATCTCGGCCCGCAGCGGCGCCAGGCTGCTGATCATCTGCCTGATCAACGTCTCGGTGGCGTTCGCGATCGGGCTGACGCTGATGAACACCCTCAAGCCCGGCGCCAGCTCGGCCGAGCGGCTGAGCGAGCTGAAGGGCAAGCCGAGCAAAGAGGCCGAGGCGTCGATCGCGCTCGCCTCCAAGGGCTCGATCTCTCCGCTGAAGGCGCTCGACAGCTACGTGCCCGAGAGCCTGGTCGACCCGTTCGCGAAGAACAGCATCATCCCGGTGGTGCTGATCGGGCTGATTCTCGGAGCGGCGATCCGCCGGCTGAAGGACACCGACGAGACGCCCCACCTGAAGGTGGTCGAGTCGTTCATCCACGCCGGGTTTCAGATCCTCGCCCAGGTGCTGGCGTGGATCGTCAGGCTGGTGCCGTTCGCGGTGTTCGCGGTGGTCGCCCAGGTGGTGGGCAAGGCGGGCTTAGGGGTGTTCGCGGCGCTGTTCCCGTTCCTGGGGATCGTGCTGTTCGGGATGGCGCTCCACTGCCTGGTCTACTACCCGGCGATGGCGTGGTTCTTCGGCGGCAAGTCGCCGCGGGTCTACCTGGGCCAGGGGGCCGACGCGATCCTGATGGCGCTGTCGACCAACTCGAGCCTCGCCACGGTGCCGGTGACGCTCAAGTGCCTGACCGAGAAGATGGGCGTCTCGCACGGGTCGGCACGGCTGGCCGCCTGCATCGGCACCAACCTCAACAACGACGGGATCACCCTCTACGAGGCGATGGCCGCGCT
>JAGSPQ010000194.1 GCA_018262385.1 Myxococcaceae bacterium
GTGTTGGTCGGCTCGGCCACCCACTGGCACAGCGTCTCCTCGCACCACTTCACGTTCGGCAGCCCACCCCACTGGCGCAGCGGGACCCACGGGCACTCGGGATTCAGGAGATTGGGATAGCCGTCGAAGTTGCTCACCGGCGCAGCATGCGACAACTGGCCGCCGGGTCCGACCGGATTCGCATGGGTCGTGGCGGGCGGCAGGGATCTTGCTGCCTCTGCCCCGCTCATGGATCGCAAGTTCTATGGAGAGCTGCTCGCCCACCACGGCGCGGGCGCGGCCGCGTGGCACGCCGCAATTCGTGCGGCGAACCGGGTGACCCGGCTCCAGATTTACCGGGGCCTGGTGGTGACGATGCAGACGGTCGACCCCGGCCTGCTCACCGCGCCGCGCGGGCAGTTCCTCGACCCGTCGCAGCTCAGACGATTCGCCGCGAACCCGGAGAACGACCTCGACGCCGGGTTCGTCGAGGCCGCGATCTCGCGCAGCGACCAGTGCTACGCGTTCGTCGAGGGCGACGTGCTCAGCAGCCATGGCTGGTACGCGATGTACGCGCCGGCGGTGGTGGGGGACACCCGGGTCCACTTCAGCTCGTCGTACGCGTTCCGGTACCGGGGCTTCACCCACCCGCACTTCCGCGGCCGCCACCTGCGCGCGATCGGGATGGCGCAGGCACTCGAGGCGCTCACCGGCGACGGGAAGAAGGGGCTGGTCACCCAGGTCGGCTTCGAGGACTTCCACGCGCTGCAGGCGTGCCTGGGGGTGGGCTTCCGGCCGTTCGGGCACGCGCTGCTGGTGAAGCTGGGCAGCGGCTTTCGGGCCCACACCACTCCGGGCTGCCGGGAGTACCGGTACCGGGTCGGCCCCGCCGCGAGCGCGCCGGCCGGAGCTCGCGTCGACGAGCCGGGGACCCTCGGCCTCGATCCGCGCACCGAGTGACCTCGTCGCGCCGATTGAGTGTGGGCGGATTCTCCGTCACTGTCGGGCCGTGCTGATGCTCACCGCTGTCCTCCTGCTCGCCGCTGCCGACGTCTCGGTCGAAGTCGAGGTGCCCAGGCCGCTGAAGGTGTCCAAGGGCGGAGAGCTGAAGGGCGTGCTGACGGTGCGGATCAAGAACCGCGGCACCGAAGCGGTTCGGCTGCAGCACCGGGACGTGCACGGCTTCCGCTTCGCTCCGGCCGGGGGTGGCGCGCCGTCGGTGATCTTCCATTCCTGCGACTGTGGCTTCGAGCTCGGGCTCGACCGCCCGCCGGACAAGCGCACCTTCTCGCTCGAGCCGCAGCAGGAACTGTTGCTGCGCTTCGACGACTTCACCTGTGGCGGCGGCCCGCATCGCGCGCCCGCGCCGGGCCGGTACAAGCTGACCTACCAGGTGGGGGTGCCCGTGGATCCCCTCCCGCCGGCGAAGAAGGGGCCGCTCGACTTCAAGGAGTGCGAGCGGCTGCTGGTCTCCCGGCCTGCGCAGCCGCACCAATCCGCGGCGATCGACGTCGAGCTTCGGCGGTAGCTTCAGCCGCGCGCCTTCCCGGTGGCCGCGTCGAACCACCGCAGGTGCGCCGGGTCGAAGCGCAGCGCCGCAGTCGCTCCGACCTTCAGGGCCACCGAGCCGTCGCAGCGGGCCACCAGCCGGTGCTGGCCGAGCTCGACGGTGACCCACGCCTCGGCGCCCATCGGCTCGACGAGGTAGACCCGCCCCTGCAGTGGGCCGTGGTCCGACAGCTCGAGGTGCTCCGGCCGCAGGCCCACCACCGCCGACGCGTCCGCCGGCAACCCGAGCACCGCCGGCGGGCAGACGTTGAGGGTGGGCGCGCCGAAGAAGCGGGCGGCGAACAGCGAGACGGGCTGGTGGTAGAGCTCGCGGGCGGTGCCCAGCTGCTCGAGCTGCCCCGCGTTCATCAAGGCCACCCGATCCGACAGCGTCATCGCCTCGGCCTGATCATGGGTGACGTAGATGAAGGTGCCGCCCATCGTCTCGTGCAGCTTCTTCAGCTCGCCCCGCATCTGGGTGCGCAGGTTGGCGTCGAGGTTCGAGAGCGGCTCGTCGAACAGGTACGCCGCCGGCCGCCGGACCAGCGCCCGGCCCAGCGCCACCCGCTGGCGCTGACCTCCCGAGAGCTCGCTCGGCTTGCGATCCAGCAATCCCTCGATGCCGAGCAGCGCCGCCGTCTGCTCGACCCGGCGCTGCAGCTGGGCCCGCTCGACGCGCGCCACCTTGAGCGGGAAGGCGAGGTTCCCCCGCACGTCGAGGTGCGGGTAGAGCGCGTAGCTCTGAAAGACCATCGCGACGTCCCGCGCGCGGGGGTCGAGGTCGGTCACGTCGGCCCCGCCAATCCGCACCGTGCCGCTGGTCGGCTGCTCCAGCCCGGCGATCAGGTTGAGGACGGTGGACTTGCCGCAGCCCGAGGGCCCGACCAGGCAGAGGAACTCTCCGTCGGCGATCTGCAGCTGCAGCCCGCGCACCGCGAACGTCCCGGTGGCGAACTGCTTGCTGAGGTTCTCCAGCGTCACGCTCGCCATGGTCAGCCCTTGACCGCGCCAGCGGTGAGGCCCGAGACGAGCCGGCGCTGAAAGGCGAGGGTGAGGATCACCAGCGGGAGGGTGACGATCACCGACGCGGCGGCGATCTGCGCCCACGGCTCGGCGTGCTCGGACGCGAA
Organism: Myxococcaceae bacterium; assembly: GCA_018262385.1. Classification (GTDB taxonomy): domain Bacteria; phylum Myxococcota; class Myxococcia; order Myxococcales; family Myxococcaceae; genus JAGSPQ01. The sequence goes on from JAGSPQ010000194.1 coordinate 2,658, forward strand.
CAGCGCGATCGCCACCGGCACGGTCCGGTGCTCGGGGCTCGAGGTGAAGGTCAGGGCGTAGAGGAACTCGTTCCACGAGAAGATGAACACCAGCAGCCCGGTGGTCACCAGGCCGGGCGCCGCCAGCGGCAGCAGCACCCGCCAGAACGCGGCGAAGGGCGTGCACCCGTCAATCCGCGCCGCCCGGTAGAGATCCGGCGGCAGCTGGCGGAAGTGGGCGGTGAGCACCCAGAGCGTCAGCGGCAGCGCGAAGGTGGCGTAGGGCAGCACCAGCCCCGCGAGCTGATCGCGCAGGCCGAGCGCGCGGATCAGCAGGAACAGCGGCCCGACGGTCGCGATCGGCGGGAACATCGAGGCGCCCAGTGCGGCGGCGAGCAGCGCGCCCCGGCCGGGAACCGGCAGCCGGGCGAGGGCGAAGGCGGCCAGCGCCCCGATCGCCAGGCACAGCAGGGTGGTGAGGCTCGCGACGGCAAAGCTGTTGAGCATCACCTGGGCAAACGCGCGCCCCTCGAACACCTCGGCGTAGGCCTGCAGCGTGGGCCGGGTGGGGAGGGCCAGCCGGGTCTGCTCCGTCTCCGGGCGCAGCGAGGTGAGCACCTGCCAGAGGAACGGCCCGACGCAGAACGTCAGCGCCGCGGTCATCGCCAGCAGCAGTCCGAGGCGCTTCACGCCGGCTCCTGGGTGGGGACCACCAGCCAGAGGTAGATCGCCGCCAGCACACTGACGCAGACGAAGGTGGCCACCGCGATCGTCGAGCCGTAGCCGAAGTCCCCCGAGCGCATCAGCGTCTTGTAGGCGTAGATCGACAGCGTCTCGGTGGTGTTCGCTGGCCCGCCGCCGGTCAGCACATAGACCGCGTCGAACACCCGCATCGCGTCGAGGCCCCGGAACACCGCGGCGACGGCGAGCGCCGGGCGCAGCAGCGGCAGGGTGATCGACCAGAGGATCCGCAGCGGGCCGGCGCCGTCGAGCGCGGCGGCGCGGCCCAGTTCGACGGGGATCGCCTGCAGCCCGGCGAGCAGGATCAAGGCGACGAACGGAGTCGTCTTCCAGACGTCGACCACGATCGCCGCGTGCAGCGCGTAGCCGGGAGTCCCCAGCCAGTTCACCTCGTCGCCGGGCAGCATCCGCGCCACCAGCCCGTGGTCGGGGTTGAACAGCCAGCCCCACAGCCGCGCCGACACCACGGTGGGGATCGCCCACGGCACCAGCACCGCGGCGCGCAGCAGCCCGCGTCCGCGAAACACTCCGTGCAGCAGCAGCGCGAAGAGCAGGCCCAGCGCCAGCTCGGCGCTCACCGCGACGGCGCTGAAGTAGAGCGTGGTCACCAGCGCGGACCAGAAGCGGGCGTCCTCGAACAGGGTGGCCCAGTTGTCGAACCCGACGAAGCGGTGCTCGTGGAAGACGAGAATCGACCGGTGGAGGGAGAGCCAGATCGTCCCCAGGATTGGATAGAGGGCGACGCCGGCGAGCACCGCCACCGCCGGCGCGACGAACAGCAGCCCCTGGCGGCGCTCGGTCATCGGGGCGCTCCCATCAGCCGGTCGGCCTGGGCCTGGGCGCGCTGCAGCGCCTGGGCGGGCGGGCGGACGCCGGAGATCGCCGCCGAGAACTCGCTCTGCAGAATGTCGGACAGCATTCCGTAATACGGGGTCAGCGGCCGGGGGCGGGCGCGCTCGAGCAGCGGCAGCAGCTGGGCGATCTCCGGAGCGCCGGCGATCAGCGCCGGGTCGAGGTAGGCCGCGCGCCGGGGCGGGTTCCTGCCGTACTCCAGCGCGAAGAGGCGGTTGGCTTCCAGCGAGGTGAGCAGCCGGACCAGCCGGATCGCGGCCGGCCTTCGCTCCGCGGGGGTGCGGGCGTTGATCGCCAGCTGCCACCCGCCCAGCGCGCCGAAGCCGGGCTCCCCGTGCTGGGTGGGCAGCGGGCTGATCGCCACCTTGCCCCGAATCGCCGAGCCTTCCTGCTGCGCCTCGCCCAGCGCGTAGGGCCAGTTGCGCATGAAGATCGCGCGGCCGTTCTGGAACGCAAGCCGGGTCTGCTCCTCGGCGGCGGAGGTGACGGATGGCGGCGAGACGCCGGTGGAGATCAGCCGCCGCAGCAGGGTGAGGGCGGCGGCCGCCTCGGGAGTGTCGAGCGCGAGCCGATCACCGGCCAGCGACTGGCCACCGAAGCCCCAGATCGCCTCGTAGACGTTGCAGACCAGGCCTTCGTACTGCCGGCCCTGCCAGAGGTAGCCCTGCAGCGACGGATCGCGCGTCCTCGCTGCGCGCGCGAAGGCCTCGAGCTCGGCCCAGGTGCGCGGCGCCCGGGGAACGAGGTCGGTGCGGTAGTAGAGCAGCCCGACGTCGAGGTACCAGGGCACTGCCCACGTCTTGCCCTCGAGCGTCACCGCGTCGGCAGCGGCCGGCAGAAACTCGGCGGCCAGCGCGGTGGGCGGAAACTCGGATGAGAGATCCGCGATCCACCCGGCGCGGGCGAACTCGGGCACCCAGACCACGTCGGCGACCAGCACGTCGAAGTCGGCCGAGCCGCCCTCGAGCGAGGTGAGGAAGAACTGGTGGCTGACGTCCGAGTCGTTCGGCAGCAGCTGGGTCCGCAGCTCGACCTCGGGGTTGTCGCGGCGAAACTGCTCGAGCAACGCTTCGAAGGGCGCGGGATTTCCCCACAGCGGCTGATGCACCAGGACCAGCCGGCCGGGTTGATTGGGCGCGCTCGCCGGGCGGCTGCACGCGGACCAGCCGAGGGCCCCGGTGGCGACGACGAGCCCCAGCCAGCGCTGAAGGGTGGTTCGCAATGGTGCTGGTCCTCGCCCGCCGGGCAGACACTGGCTTCGGGTTCATTTCGTTTGGTTCGACCATCCGCTGGGCCGCAGTTTTACACGTCGGCCCGGTCGGGGTTTTGACTCCGCAGGCTGCGTTTCCGAACAGTGACGTGTCACCTCGAGGACTCAGGCGAACGCGGCGGAGCGCGCTTTGGACTAAGCAGCGGGGATGCCTTTGGCTCGAACCGCGCTGCTCGGGTTGCTCCTCGCCGGATGTGGGGCGGCGCCGCGGTTGGTCGGGCTTCCGGACGCCGCCACCCCGGGCACGGCGATCGACGCCGGGGCGAGCGATGCCGGGTTGGATGCAGGGCCGCCGCTGGGTCCGCCGTATCCGATCGTCCTGCTCCACGGGATGGCTGGCTTCGACCAGCTGCAGAACGTCCCCGGTGGGATCACGTACTTCAACGGAGTCGTCGACGATCTCGCCCAGCACGGTGAGCCCAGCGTCTTCGTGACGCTCGCGCCGCCCTACGACTCGAGCGAGGTGCGGGCGCGGGCGATCGCCGTTCAAATCGACGCGATCCTCGCCAGCACCCATCGGGCGAAGGTGAACCTCATCGGCCACAGCCAGGGAGGGCTCGATGCGCGGATCCTCGCCAGCCCGAACGGCCTCGGCTACGGCGATCGGATCGCCTCCGTCACCACCGTCGCAACTCCGCACCGCGGCACCCGGCTCTGCGACGCCGCGCTCGGGTTACTGGCCGGAGTTCCGGCCGGGGACGTCGACGCCCTGACCGACGTGCTGCTGAAGGTGATGCAGCGAAGCATCTACGAGGTGCAGACCGACCCGGACCTCCGCAAGCAGGTGATTGGGTTGTCCGAGGACCACATGAAGACGGTCTTCAACCCGAAGTACGTCGACGATTCCCGCGTGAAGTACGCCAGCTACGCCGGCCGCACCAACCTGCAGAGCGGGCTGTTCGACTGTGACGGCAAGTACCCCAACGATCCCACCCGCCTCGACGTGGCCAACCCGCTCTTCGCGCCGATCGCGCCGCTGCTCGCGGGGCCGCTGAACCACTCCAACGACGGCCTGGTGACGGTCGATAGCGCGAAGTGGGGGACGTTCATGCAGTGCGTGCCGGCCGACCACCTGAAGGAAGTGGGAGTGCTCTCGCCCTCGCAGAAGCAGCTGCTCTCGGGCTTCAATCACCTCGAGTTCTTCCGGTCGATCGTCGAGCGCTTGCGCGACGCGGGGCTCTGACCCCCCGGGTGGGCGTTGGTGCTGGGACACCGCGACCACGTCGTCACGCCCTCCGGCGAGGTCGCTGAGCTCGTTTACTTAATTAAGTAAACGAGCCGAATGCCCGCGCGG
>JAGSPQ010001017.1 GCA_018262385.1 Myxococcaceae bacterium
GCCGCCGCAGCCGCGCCTCGTCCGGCAGGCTCGCGTAGGCGCCGAACGCCTCTTTGAGCAGCTCGCGGTTTCCCTGGGTCGCCTGGTGGGCGAGATCGAGCGCCGACTCCTGCGACTCGAGCGCCTCTTCCCAGTTGTTCTCGGGAAGGAAGCCGGCCTCGAGCAGCGAGGCGAACAGCTGGCAGGCCGCCAGCCGCTGGCGCAGCTCTCCGATGTGCTCGAGCGCCGAGGTCGGGCTCTTCAGCTCGAGCAGCGCGCCGGTCACCCGCGGGTCCACCTGGCCGGTGAGATCCTCGATTTCGATCTCGGCCGCCATCGCCTCGTTGAGCGCATTGACCGCCGCTTCCGAAGGCGTCGGCTCGACGCCGACCTCGCGCAGGTACATCACCGCCGCCGCGGTGTCCTTCGCGCCGTGGGCGATCACGTCCTTCGCCTTCTCGACCGCCTGGTTGTCGGCGACCGGGCGCCGGTTCTCCAGCCGCGTCTTCACTGCCTCGCGGTAGAGCGCTTCGAGGCTGGTGCCGGGCGTCAGCCGGCCGGGCAGGGGAGGACGCAGCCCGGGGACGTCGAGCACCCAGACCGGCGGGTTGCCGACGTGCTTGAGGCCGCGGAACAGCAGCGTGCCGGCCGGATCATGCGGGCGGAACGGGGGCAGATCGCCTTCCTGCACCACGCCCTGGGACGCGAGCTGGGCGGTGCGCTGCTCGCGGGTGAAGCTGGTGATCCCCACCGCGGGAGGAGGGGGCGGAGGCGGCGCTTCCTGCCCGTCGAGGCCAACCACCCGATCCATGTCGACGTCTTCCAGCTCGAGCTCCTCGAGGCCCTTGCAGCCCGAGAAGTCGCAGCGCAGCAGCTTCAGCTTCTCGAAGGTCGCGCCTTCGAGGTTGGCGCCGCGGAAGTCGCAGTCCTGCAGGCGGCCGCCGTGGAAGTAGGCGTTCGACAGGTCCGCCTCACGGAACGAGACCTTCGACAGATCGCATTTCTCCCACTCGGAGCCGATCAGCAGCAGGCCAGAGAGGTCGGCGTTCGCAGAGAACAGCTGTGCGAAAGTGGCGCCGGTGTGGTCGAGCGCCACGCGGCCGTCTTTTCGCATGTTGTTCCACTCCTTGGAGCCGTTCTTCAGGAGCTGGTCGATGCTGAGAGCCTTGGGCATGGGAGGCGCCTTTTATCTGCGCAAACCCACAAACCGCCACACAAACCATTGGGGACCCGTGTCATTCGCCCCACGGCGGGTGTGTCTCGCGAGAGTCGAGCGCGTGTGCTTAAAGCCGCACGTGCTCGAGTTTCGCGTCACTGAGGACCACGCCGGCGTGCGCCTCGACAAGTTCCTGCGGAAGAAGCTGGCCAACGTGCCGGTTTCGCACCTCTTCAAGATGATCCGGGTGAAGAAGGTCAAGGTGAACGGAAAGCGCGCCCAGAAGCAGCTGACCGGCGCGACGGCCGAGCGGGCCCCGGCGCCGCCTCCTCCGGTGGATCTGAACGATCTCCACGTGCTGCTGGAGGACGACTGGATCCTGGTGCTCGACAAGCCGCCGGGGATGGCCGTCCACACCGGCAGCGGGATCACCGGCGGCACGGTGGTGGATCTGGTGCGCGCGTACCTGGGCCCGAAGGCGGTGCGCAACGACTTCGCCGCCAGCCCGGCCCACCGGCTCGATCGCGAGACCTCGGGGGTGCTGGTGGTCGCCAAGCGCCGCCCGGCGATGGTCCACTTCACCGACGTCTTCACCCACCACAAGGCGAAGAAGCGCTACCTGGTGATGGTGAAGGGGCAGCTGGCGAAGACCGAAGGGCTGATCGACCTGCCGCTGTCCGAGCACCAGCAGACCGCCGAGTCGCGCGAGCGCCGCGGGGTCAACCTCCAGGAGGCGCGCACCCGCTGGAAGGTGATCGCCCAGACCTCGGAAGTGGCGTTCGTCTCGGCCACGATCGAGACCGGCCGCACCCACCAGATCCGCCGCCACTTCCTCGCCATCGGCCACCCGGTGGCCGGAGATCGCAAGCACGGGGACTTCGCGTTCAACCGCGAGGCGAAGGCGAAGTGGGGATTGACGCGGATGTTCCTCCACTCCGAGCGTCTGGAATTTCCCCACCCGCAGGACGAAAAGCGCACGGTGGTGGAGTCGCCTTTGCCGCAGGAACTGGTAGACGTGCTCACTGCTGCTGGACTGAGAAATGCGAGCCCCAATCCCCACGCCTGAGCCCGAAGCCGGAGGCAGTCCGCCACCGCCCGAAGGCCCGACGCGGCTGGTGCTGGTCGACGTTCCCAAGCCGCGCTGGTGGAAGCGGCTGCTGAAGCTGGGCGGCTTCCTCTTCCTCACCGGCGCGACCGCGGCGGTCTTCGGCTACGGGGTGCTGTACTGGCTCTACGCCGACACGCTGCCCGACATCCCCCGGGTCGACGAGTACCGGCCGCCGATCCTCACCGAGGTGGTGACCCAGGACGCGCTGCTGGCGGGCGAGTTCTACAACGAGCGGCGCAAGGTGGTGCCCTACGAGCGGGTCCCCAAGCGGCTGGTGCAGGCGTTCATCGCCAGCGAGGACTCGAGCTTCTTCGATCACCTGGGGGTCGACGTCCTCGGCACCTCGCGCGCGACCTACCGGACGCTGATGAAGAAGCTGACCGGCCGCGGCAGCGTCCAGGGCGGCTCGACCCTCACCCAGCAGACGGCGAAGGCGGTGCTGATCTCGGCCGAGGGCTACAAGGCCGCGACCCAGCGCAAGGGGTGGGCCGGGATCCGGCGGAAGATCCGCGAGGCGCTGCTGGCCCAGCGGCTCGAGAGCGCGCTGACCAAGGAAGAGATCCTCTACCTCTACCTGAACAACGTGTACCTCGGGCACCACAGCTACGGGGTGCAGTCGGCGGCCGAGAACTACTACCGCAAGGACGTGAAGGATCTGACCCTGGGCGAGATGGCGTTGATCGCCGGGCTGCCGCAGGCGCCCTCGGCCTACTCCCCGTTCATGCGCCCCGAGGCGGCGATCAACCGGCGCAAGTACGTGCTGCGGCGGATGCTCGACGAGGGGATGATCACCAAAGCCGAGCACGACCAGGCGGCCGCCGAGAAGGTGAGCGTGTTCTCGGTCGAGGACGTCTTCCACGGGTTCGCGCCGTACTTCACCGAGGAAGTGCGCCGGAACGTGGTCGAGCGCTACGGGAACAAGACGCTGCTCGACGAAGGCCTGAAGGTCTTCACCACGATGGACTCCGAGAAGCAGCGCGCCGCGCAGGAAGCGGTGCTGGCCAACCTGCTGATCGTCGACAAACGGCAGGGCTTCCGCGGCCCGGTGCAGCAGCTGGCGACCCCCGAGGCGCGCACCGCGTTCATCGCCCGGAGCAAGAAGGTGATGGGCGAAGAGACGCTGGCGATGGGCCGCTTCTACGTCGGGCTGGTGACCGCGATCGCGAAGGACGATCTGACCGCGGACGTGAACGTCGGAGGGCAGCTGGCCAGGCTGCCGCTGCTGGGGATGCGCTGGGCGCGCAAGCGGTGCCGGAGGAGGGCGTGCTGGTGCGGCTCGAGCAGGAGCCCGAGCTGCAGGCGGCGGTGGTCAGCATCGATCCCCACCGGCAGTACCTGGTGGCGATGGTGGGCGGCTACGACTTCGACGCCAACGAGTACAACCGCGCCTTCCAGGCCTGCCGGCAGCCCGGCTCGTGCTTCAAGCCGATCGTCTACTCGGCGGCGATCGAGAAGATGGAGTGGTCGGAAGGCACGATCATCGTCGACAGCCCGATCGTCGAGCACGATCCGGAGCACCTCAACACCTGGAAGCCGCAGAACTACTCGGAGGAGTTCGTCGGGGAAGTGACGGTGCGCACCGCGCTGGTCAACTCGATGAACATCCCGGCGGTGAAGACCTTCATCGCCGTCTCGCGCAGCCTCGGGAACAAGAACGAGCTGGTCGGGATCCAGAAGCTGGGCGAGTACGCGAAGTCGCTGGGCTTCTCGACGCCGCTCCACCCCGACTACTCCACCGCGCTGGGCAGCTCGTGCGTCTATCCGTTCGAGCTGGCACAGGTGTACGCGACCTTCAGCCGGCTGGGGAACAAGAAGCCGACCTACTTCCTGCGCAAGGTCGAGGATCGCTTCGGGCGGATGGTCGAGGATCACACCGCCTTCGACGACGCCTGGGCCTCGCTGCAGGATCGCGTCGCCGCCGGGTACGCACGGCTGTACGAGCCGGGCGAGCAGGTGATCAGCCGCGAGACCGGCTGGATCATCACCGACCTGATGCGGGGAGTGGTGCGCGAGGGCACCGGCGCGCCGGCCAATCGCCTCGGAAAGCCGGCGGCCGGAAAGACGGGCACCACCAACGACTCGTACGACGCGTGGTTCACCGGCTTCACCCGCGATCTCGTCACCACCTCGTGGGTCGGCTACGACATGAACCCCCACCCGCTGGGCAAGTACGAGACGGGAGGCCGCGCCGCGCTGCCGGCGTGGGTCGCGTACATGAAGGCCGCGCTCGACGGGCGCAGCCAGCCCGAGTTCTCGCCGCCGGGCGGGCTGGATCTGGTGAAGCTGCGCATCGACAACAAGACCGGGAAGGTCGCCAGCTCCACCAGGGGCTCGAGCGAGATGTGGTTCAAGAAAGGCACCGAGCCGAAGGACGCCGCGCTCGCACCGGGGCAGGCGGATCCGGCCAACTTCGAAATGATGCGGTAGACGCGTCAGCGCCGACCCGCGCTGGGCGTCTCGTGCCGTCCGATGTCTGATCTTCTTTCCCCGCTGGCCCCGCTGAGGGTGGACTCGCCGCTGCGCGACGAGCTGAAGGCGCTGTTCCGCCTCGCCACTCCGCTGGGGCTCGCGCAGGCCGGGCAGGCGCTGATGGGGCTGGTGGACACCGCGGTGGTCGGGCGGCTGTCGGACGTGGCCCAGGGGGCGGTCGGGCTGGGCAACGGGCTGTTCTTTGCGTTCGCGACGGTCGGGATCGGCGTGATGTTGGCCTTCGACCCGCTGATCTCGCAGGCGGTCGGCGCCGGTCACCTGGCGCGGGCCCGCACCCTCTACTGGCAGTCCTGCTGGATGGCGGTGATCGCGGGGGTGGTGCTCGCCGGCCCGTTGTGGCTCTCGCCCCTGCTGCTCGAGCCGTTCGGAGTGGATCCGGCGGTGGCCCAGGGCGCCGCCGAGTACGTCGCCTGGCGGGTGCCGCAGTTGATGGGCTTCCTGCTCTTCATGGGGGCGCGCAGCTACCTGCAGAGCAACGGCCGCGCGACGGCGATCGTGGTCTCGATGCTGCTGGCCAACCTCGCCAACCTGGGGCTCGACATCCTGCTGGTGTTCGGCGCGGGGCCGATCCCTCCGCTGGGCATCGCGGGGGCGTCGATCGCGACCACCGTCTGCAGCTGGCTGCAGTTGGGGGTGTTGGCGTTGGTGCTGGGCCGCGCCCCCGAGGGCAGCTCGCGCAAGCTGGATCTGGCGGTGATCAAGCAGGCGCTGGCGCTGGGGATCCCGATCGGACTGCAGATGCTCGCCGAGGTGGGAGTCTTCGTGCTGGCGGGGATCTTCGCCGGACGGCTGGGCCGCACCTCGGTGGCAGCGCATCAGATCGCGATCACCTGGGCGAGCTTCAGCTTCTGCTTCTCGGTCGGCATCGGCAGCGCGGCGGCGACCCGGGTGGGGTGGGCGATCGGCGCGGGTGAAGCCGCCGCCGCCCGCCGCAGCGGGCTGGTGGCGATCGCCGCGGGCACGGCCTGGATGACCGCCTCGGCGCTGGTGTTCCTGCTGGTCCCCCGGCTG
>JAGSPQ010001018.1 GCA_018262385.1 Myxococcaceae bacterium
AGGCCTCGCCGCACACCATCGGTCAGAAGAAGCTCCTCTACATCCGGGTCGACTTCAGCGACGCGCCCGGAGAGCCGATCACCCTCTCCCAGGCGCAGGCCGACGTCGCGGCGCTGAACACCTATTACAAGGCGTCGAGCTACAACAAGACGAGCATCGTCGGCACCGTCACCACCGTGCTGCGGATGCCGCTGAGCAAGGCGACCTACGGCAACACCAACAACACCTCGCAGCTGCTCTCCGACGCGCGCGCCGCCGCCTCCGCCGCCTACCCCGGCCCGTGGGATCTCGACGTCGTCTTCTTCTCGACGATCAGCGCCTGGAGCTGGTCGGGCCTGGGCTACGTCGGCCAGAAGGGCACCTGGCTCAACGGCTCGGCCGGGCTGGGGACGGTGGCCCACGAGGTCGGCCACAACTACGGCCTGTACCACGCGAACTTCTGGCAGGCCGGTGGCGAGACGATCATCGGCGGCGGCAGCAGCCTCGAGTACGGCAACGTCTTCGAGGTGATGGGCAGCGGCGATGGCCAGCCGAACGCCTGGTACAAGTACGACCTCGACTGGTTCGGCCCGACCGAGATCGACGTGGTCACCACCTCGAACAGCTTCCGGATCTACGACCTCGAGCAGTCGATTCTCGGCGGCTCGCACGCGCTGAAAGTCCCGATCAGCGGAGCGCGCGACTACTGGGTCCAGTTCCGCCCGGCGTCCGGCGGCCTCAACGCCCGCGGCACCGAGATCAACTGGGGCTACCCGAACACCGACTCCTCCGACCTGCTCGACATGACGCCGTGGACCCAGACCGCGGATGACGCGCCGCTGGCGATCGGCCGCACCTTCAGCGACTCCACCGCCGGCATTCACATCACCCCCACCGGCCTGGCCGCCACCACCCCGCCCAGCATCGACGTCACCGTCAACCGCGGGCTGTTCGCCGGCAACCGCGCTCCGACCGTCACCCTCACCGCGAGCGCGACCCAGGTGAACCCCGGCGCCGCGGTCACCTTCACCGCCGCCGCCAGCGACCTCGACGCCGATCCGGTCGCCTACTACTGGGACTTCGGCGACGGCTCGCCGTCCACCAACGCGGCGATGCAGGCGCGCACCTTCAACAGCGCGAAGGAAGTGCTCGCCCGCGTCACCGTCACCGACATGAAGGGCGGCACCGGCACCGCGTTCCTGGTGGTCCGGGTCGGCAACCCGTCGACCTGGCGGATCAGCGGCTCGGTCAAAGAGCTCGGCGTCGGCGTCGAGGGCGTGCGCGTCTTCTCCGGCAGCCGGATGACGATCACCGACACCCAGGGCAACTACACCCTCGTCGGCTTCAGCCCCGGCAACTTCACCGTCAGCGCCAGCAAGCCGGGCTGGACGATCAACACCACCTTCGCCAACCCGGTCACCGTCGCCGCCGCCAACCTCACCGGAATCGACTTCATCGGGCTGCGCGCGACCTACACCCTCAGCGGCACCGTCACCTCGGTCGGCCAGCCCGCGCCGGGCGTCACCGTCAGCGCCGGCCAGTACTCGACCGTCACCGGCACGAACGGCACCTACGCGCTGTCGGGCGTGCCGAACGGAAACTACCTGCTGCAGGCGAAGGGCCCGGCGGGCGAAGTCTTCAACCCCTCCGGCTTCAATGGGACGATCATCGTCGCCGGCGCCAGCCAGTCCAACCTCAACTTCGTCGAGAACGTCTTCCCGGTCTCGGGCGAGGTGCTCGGGCTGCCCGGCCCCCACACCGTCACCGACGGAGTGCGCACCGTGCAGACCAGCTTGTCCGGCGCCAGCTGGCTCTACCGGCTGCCGAAGGTCCCGCCCGGAAACTGGAACCTGATCGCCTACGCGGCGGGCCAGGTGATCACCCCCAGCTTCGTCAACCCGGTCGCGGTCACCGCCCCCGTCACCGGCAAGGACTTCACCGCCACCGCCGGCACCGGCTACCGGATTCGCGGCTACATCGACGAGGCGGGCTCGCCGCTGGTCGGCTGCCTGCTCGGCAACGGCACCCAGAGCGCGACCACCGACTCGCTCGGCTTCTACGAGTTCCCCAACGTCCCGGACGGAACGGTGACGGTGACGCCGGTGAAGGCCGGCTACACCTTCACCCCCAACACCCGGACGGTGACGGTGGCCGGCGCCGACGTGCTGACCGGCAACGACTTCTCGGTGTTCGGCGCCAACGCGCCGCCGACGATCGCATTTCCGCCGCACGCCACCCCCAGCCCGGTGATCGGCACCACCACCAGCCTCGCGGTGCTCGGCGGTGACGCGATCGAAGGCGAGCAGGCGCTCAAGTACCAGTGGCGGCAGACCTTCGGCGTCACCGCGGCGACGTTCTCGACCAACAACACCAACGGGAGCAAGCAGGTCACCGTCACCTTCACCAAGCCCGGCGCCTACAGCTTCGCGGTCGACATCATCGATCGACGGCGGCGGCCTGAAGGTGACCGGCCAGGTGACGCTGCTGGTGCTGCAGACCTCGACGGTGGTCTCGGTGTCCCAGCCTTCGAACAAGACGCAGATCGAGGTGGACACTGCCGACCAGTTCGTCGCCGCGGTGGCCGACCAGTTCAACGGCAGCGTCGACTTCGGCGGCGAGGCGATGTGGACGGTGAACGGCGGCGGCACCATCTCGCCCACCGGGAAGTTCTCCGCCACCACCGCCGGAGACTGGACGGTGAGCGCGGAGGTCAACGGCAAGACGGGCAGCAAGCTGGTGAAGGTGGTGGTCGGGCCCGCGCCCCGCATCGCGATGCCGCCGACCGCCACTCCCAACCCGGTGGTCGGCGACACCGCTGCGCTCACCGTGCTGGGCAGCGACGACAAGGGCGAGGACAAGCTCACCTACGTGTGGAGCGCGGTCAACCCGCCGGCTGCGGTCACCTTCTCGCCCAACGGCAACGACCAGGACGCGACCTTCACCGCGACCGACAACGCGGCCAAGAACACCACCGCGACCTTCCTCGGGGTCGGGCTCTACAACCTCAAAGTAGAGATCGTCGATGAAGACGGCCTCGCCACCTCTGGCTTCGTCACCGTCGACGTCAGGCCCGGGATCTCGAAGATCGTCGTCACTCCCTCGGGGGCCGAGGTGAAGGCGGGCGCGCTGCAGACCTTCACCGCCCAGGCGAAGGACATCGCCGGCGCGGACTTCGCCACCCCCGCCTGCGCCTGGAGCGTCAGCGGCGGCGGCACCATCGACGCCACCAGCGGCGTCTTCACCGCCGGGATGACCCCGGGCGACTTCACCGTCAGCGCGCTGTGCGGGGGCAAGACCGGCACCGCGCCGTTCAAGGTGGTGGCTGGCGGCGGAGGCGGCGGAGGGAAGGGCTGCGGTTGCACCTCGGGCGCGGAAGGCGCGACTCCGTGGGCGATGTTCCTCTTCGGCGTGGCGCTCTGGGGCGCGCGCCGCAAGCACCGTCACGGGGTGGTGGCGCTCGCCACCCTGGCGGTGCTCTCCAGCTGCACCGAGCGGCCGCAGGAGCTGGCGGCGAGGCACGAGGGCGCTCCGCAGACGGTGGCGGTCTCGCGGGCCGAGCTGGGTGAGCCGCAGTCTGGCTACCCCTCGGACCAGGAGCGGATGCTCCACGTGCTGATCAACATGGCCCGCCACTCGGCCACCACCCCCAACAACAACGAGTGCGGCGACTACACCGCCGAGGTCGGCGCGACGGTGAACAAGGTCCCGCTGGTGTGGGTGCGGGAAGCCAACCTCGGCGCGCGCTTCACCTCGCGGCACATGTCGGAGCTCAGCTGCTACCAGCACGAGAACTGCTGCGAGCTGGGCGATGCCGGAGCGGGCGCCATCGGCTGCATCGGCCCCGCGCAGTGCGCCGGCACCGGCTGCAACCAGACCTGCGACGCCGGAACCGGGCAGACCTCGGCGCAGCGCTTCGGGCTGTTCGGCTTCGGCTCGCTCTCGTCCGAGAGCATCGGCCAGGGCGTGGCGAGCGCGTACGACTTCTGGTGCAACATGATGCAGTCGGCCTCGAACCGGGAGGCGATCTACGCCGACGCCGGCACCCAGCTCGGAGCCGGCAACTACGTCGCCAGCAACCAGACC
>JAGSPQ010001019.1 GCA_018262385.1 Myxococcaceae bacterium
ATGTGCTGGCCGGGATCTGTGGCGCGCTGCTCGCCCAGGGGCTCACGCCCGAGGATGCCGCGGTCACCGGGTGCTACGCCCACGGCCTGGCCGGGGATCGATCGCGGCGACGACACCGCGAAGCTGATCGGCGCGCTGCTCGAGGAGCTGACCATTCCGTGCGTGCTCGACGCCGATGGGCTCAACGCGCTGGCGGGGAACATCGACGTGCTCAAGCGGGCGAAGGGCGACCTGCTGCTCACCCCGCACCCGGGCGAGATGGCGCGGCTGACCGGAAAGACGATCGAGGCGGTGCAGAAGGATCGGATTGGGGTGGTGCGGGAGGTCGCGCTCAACACCCAGGTGGTGGTGGCGCTCAAGGGCGCGCGCACGCTGATCGCCCGCGAGGACGGCACCGTGTTCATCAACCCCACCGGCAACGCGGGGATGGCCACCGCCGGCACCGGGGATGTGCTGGCCGGGATCTGGCCGTCGCCCGCCGGGGGAAGATGGGCTTGATGGCGTCCGACCTGCTCGACGGCCTCGGTGAGGTCTGGGTCCGGTGGAGCCGGTAGAGGTCCTCACCCGCTCGGCGGAAGAGACCCGCGCCCTCGGGCTCAGGCTCGGAGCGCTGCTGCAGACCGGAGACTTCGTCGCGCTCGCCGGTGAGCTGGGCGCCGGGAAGACGCAGCTGGCCCGGGGCGTCGCCGAAGGGGCGGGCGTCGATCCCGCCGCGGTCTCCAGCCCGACCTTCTCGATCGTGCAGTCGTACGCGGGGAAGCGGGTCACGCTGCACCACTCGGACTTCTACCGGCTGAAGGGGGAGGACGAGCTGTTCGCGACCGGGTTCTACGATCTCGAGGGGGCGTTCCTCGTCGAGTGGATTGAGTTGGTGCCCTCGGCGCAGCCGCAAGACGCGCTGCGGCTCGAGCTGCAGGTGATCGACTCGCAGACGCGGCGGATCAGGGCGATCGCGTTCGGGGCGCGCCATCAGCAGCTGCTCGAGGACTGGCTCGGCGGGTGAGCCGGATTCGGGGAGTCAGCTTCAGCGCCCGGCGCCCCGCAGGAAGTCGAGCAGCAGCGCCGACACCCGCTCGGGCTGCTCGGCCTGGACGAAGTGCCCGCAGTTGGGAATCGGCTCGACCCGCAGCGCCTCGACGTACTTCCGCGTCGGCGGGACCAGATCCTCGAACCCCAGCGCGCGATCCTCCAGGCCCCAGATCAGCATCGAGCGGGTGCGGATCATCGGGTACTCCAGCGGCTTCCCCCGACGCTTCAGCGCTCCCGCCAGCGCCGCGCGGTACCAGCCGATCATCGCGCGCGCCGCTCCCGGCCGCTGGATCGCGTCCCGAATCGGCCGCAGCTCCTCGGCCGAGAAGTTCGTCTTGTCGATCGCGTTTCCCCGCAGCGCCCGCACGATCTCGGCCGCGTCGTTTCGGGTCAGCAGCAGCTCGGGCAGGCCGGGGATCTGGAAGAACAACATGTACCAGCTGCGCTGGAGCTGCCGGAGGCTCCTCAGCGCGGCGTGGTTGAACGCCGCCGGGTGCGGACAGTTGAGCGCCGCCAGCGACAGGCAGTGCGAGGCGCGCGTCGCCGCCAGGTGCCAGGCGAGCGCGCCACCCCAGTCGTGCCCGACGACGTGGGCGCGGGGCCCCGCTCCGAGCGACTCGATCAACCGGCAGACGTCGTCGGTGACGGTGTCGAGATCGTACGGGCCGTGCTTGTCGGTCTCGCCGTAGCCCCGCAGATCCGGCACCACCACCCGGAACCCGGCGTCGGCGAGCCTGGGGATGATGTGCCGCCACGACCACCAGCACTCCGGAAATCCGTGGAGCAGCACCACCAGCGGGCCGGTGCCGCGCTCGACGTAGTGCATCCGCAGCTGGCCCAGCTGGACGAAGTGATGGGTGACCTGCAGCTCCTCGAGCTTCATGAGAACGGGCTCAGCGCCTTGAGCGCAGCGAGATCCAGCACCGTGGCGCCGGCCGCGCGGGCCGCCTGGGCGAGCCCGTCGACCCGGGCCCGATCGACCGGGGGAGCCGCGCTCGCCTTGCCCGCCTTCTCCTTCCAGGGATTGGCGAGCACCTTCGGCGCCTCGTTGCCCTTCATGATTCTGCGCCGGAAGTCTCCGAGCGCCGCCTTGAGGTGATAGCGGCTGCCGACCCGGAACACCTGCAGCGTCTCGGTCTGAATCGTCTCGGCCAGCCAGCGGGACTTGTAGTAGCTGAAGTCGGGCAGCATGTTGAACTGCGCGCGCCGCGTCGCCAGCGCCGACTGGATCGGCAGCCAGGTCATCAGCGTTCCGGGCGAGAGCGCCTCGTGCGACTCGGCGTACACCGACTGGAAGTAATAGCTGTTGAGCCCGTACGTCCCCCACACCGAGCCGCCGATCGGGAGCCCGTCGAGCAGGAGCACCGCGACGAACAGCTCGAGCGGCGCCGACGGATCGGCGAGCACCGCCCGGTAGGTGTCTTCCCGCGAGCCCACTCCGGCCGAGCCGCGCTCCTTCCAGCTGCGGCGCTCGATGTCGAGGAACAGCTCGTACAGGGTGGCGCGCGGGCCCGGCTGGCTCGACACCAGCGCGGTCAGCCCGGAAGCGGAGAACAGCGTCTTCAGCTGCTTCTTCACGTTCCACCGCATCTTCTGGGACATCGCCGCCGCGTAGGCCTTCGCATCGGCGAACGTCACCTGCATCACGTTGTTGTGGCGATCGGGCAGGTGGCGCTTCCAGTGATGGCGCAGCGGCAGCTCGGGCCCGGCGTACAGCGGCGACTTCGGCTCCTGCTGCGACAGCTCGAGCAGATCCCAGT
>JAGSPQ010001020.1 GCA_018262385.1 Myxococcaceae bacterium
CCGGTGAGGCCAATCAGCGCCGCTTCGCCGATGAAGAGCTTGATCACGTGTGACCGCGCGGCGCCGATCGCCCGCAGCAGGCCAATCTCGCGGGTGCGGTCGAGCACCGCCGCGAGCAGGGTGTTGATCACCCCCAGCAACGCCAGCAGCACCGCCACCCCTTCCATCGCGTAGGTGACCGCGAACGCGTTGCCGATCAGGTCGTAGGCCTCCTTGCGCAGCTCGACGTTCGAGAGGACGTACAGGTCATGGCGGGTCCCGAACTTCTCGTTGATCTCCCGCCGCACGGCTTCGATCTTCGTCGGGTCCTTCATGTAGACCTGAAAGGTGTCGACCAGGTGGTCGTTGAAGTCGCGGGTGAAGTAGCGGCGATCCATGAACACCGTGCCCTGGTCCGAGCTGTAGTCGGTGATCACCCCTCCGACCTTGTAGGTGTGCGGGCCGGTGGGGGTCTCCATGGTGAAGGTCGAGCCGCGGTCGAGCACGTCGCTCGGGTAGATGCGGACCATGTCGACCTTGTTCACCCCTGCCATCGCTTCGATCGGATCGCGCAGCTCGGCGTTCATCGGCGTGTTTTGAACGCCGCCCACCTTGGCCGAAGAGGTGACGAAGAGATCGGCGGGAATCGACTGATCGATCCACTTCTCCGAGCTCTTCTGGAACGAGCCGACGAAGCCGGCGATGCAGATCGTCATTCCGACGCCGATCGCCAGCGCGGACACCGGCACCGCGGTGCGCACCGGGGCGCGGGCGAAGTTGTCGGCCGCCAGCCGCCCGGGGATGCCGAGCGCCCGCTCGCTGGGCCACTGGTAGACCCGCTGGAGCGCCCGCAGCACCAGCGGCGAGATCAGGGTGGTCACCATCATGATCAGGAACATCGCCAGGTAGCCGCCGAGCGGGAAGTTCTCGGCCGGCTGGGGAATCAGCGTGCACGGGTAGATCAGCGAGGCGAGCACCACCGCCAGCATCGTCGGCCAGGACTTGAGGTTCGCCATGTCGGCGCCCGCCGCCACGTCGCGTCGCAGCGCCTCGACCGGCTGCACGCTCGAGGCGACCACCGCGGGCCGCAGCGCGGCGAACACGCTGCCGAGGATCCCGAGCGCCGCGCCCAGCACCATCTCCTGGGGGCCGACGAAGACGTCCTTGGCGTTCACCTGGATGTAGATCGACGAGATGGTGCCCGCGACCCAGCTGATCGCCAGCCGCGCCACCAGCGTCCCCAGCGGAATCCCGACGATGGTGCCGAACAGGCCGAGCACGGCGGCCTCGAGGGTGAAGAGGGCGCGGATCCGGAACCGGGTCGAGCCGAGGGCGCGCAGGGTGCCGATCTCGCGGCGGCGCTGAACCACTCCGATCGCGACCGTGTTGTAGACGAGGAAGATGCCGACCAGCAGAGCCACGCCCGAGCCGAGGTTGAGGCCGAGCTGGAAGCTGCGGATCATCTTCTCCACGCTCTGGCCGCGGCGATCCGGGCGGTCGACCTCCATCCCGGCGCCGGCCAGCGCCTCCAGCCGGGGCTTCATCACATCGACCCCCAGCTTCGGGTCGATCGCCACGTCGATGCGGTCGAGGTTGCGGTCGCGGTGAAACGCCGCCTGGGCCGAGCCGAGGTACATCACTCCGACCGAGCCGCCGAACGCCTTGATCGGCCCGGTCTCCTTCAAGAGCCCGTGGATGATGAAGTCGGCCGCGCCCTTCGCGGTCTGAAGGGTGAACTTGTCGCCGGTCTTGAGCTTGTGCTCGCGGGCGAACCGTTCGCTCACCAGCATCCGATCGGTGGAGTTGAGGAACTCGAGATCGTCGGCCATCTGGCCCACGTCGCGATCCACCCCCTCGTAGGTGCGGAAGAACCCGTCGTCGAGCAGGTCGACCCCCATCACGTACAGGCTCTCGCCGGGCGAGCCCTGCACCGGAGCGATCGCCGTCACGCTGCCAGCGGCATGGGTCACCCCTTCGAGCTTCTGCACCTTCTCGAGCAGCGCGTCGTCGAAGCCGATCGGCGTCCCGGCGATGGTGAGGTCGGCTTTCCCCGCGATGGTGTCGATGGTCGATCGAAACGCGTCCATCACCGAGGTGTTGATCGCCGCGATGCCGACCATCGTCGCCACGCCGACCGCGATGCCCATCACGGTGATGGAGCTGCGCAGCGGAGATCCGAAGATGTGGCGAAGCGAGATCAGCCGCAGCAGTGCGAGCATTGGGCGGCGGACGCTAACGTCAGGCTGCAGCGGAGCGAAGCAGTTCGTCGCCGATGATCGCGCCGTCGGCGAGGCGGACGATCCGGTCTCCGACCTCGGCCGCGCGCGAGTCGTGGGTGACCATCACCACGGTGAGGTTTCGCGCCGCGGTGGCCTCGCGAATCAGCTTCAGCACCTCGCTGCCGGTGCGCGAGTCGAGGTTTCCGGTCGGCTCGTCGGCCAGCAGCAGCGCCGGCTGGGTGAGCAGCGCGCGCGCGACCGCCACCCGCTGCATCTCGCCGCCCGACAGCTCGTCCGGGTGGTGGTGATCGCGGCCTTTGAGCCCGACCGACTCGAGCAGATCGTGGGCGCGGGGGACCATCTCGGCCCGGCTCTTGCCCGACAGCAGCGCGGGGAGGATCACGTTCTCGATCGCGGTCATCGTCGGCAGCAGGTTGAAGAACTGGAAGATGAAGCCGAGGCGATCGCGGCGGAAGCGCGACAGCTCGTCGTCGGGCAGCTTCGAGATGTCGCGGCCCTCGATCATGATGCTGCCCG
>JAGSPQ010001021.1 GCA_018262385.1 Myxococcaceae bacterium
GCCGGGGATGCTGACGTGCTCGTAGCCGGTGCCGCCAATCCAGTAGTAGCGGCGGCCGCGGGGGTCTTCCTTCTCGATCACTCCGCCGAGGTAGGTGTGGCGGCCCAGCCGGGTCACCTCGTAGCCGGGCTCGGCGTTGGGCGGGATGTTGACGTTGAGCAGCATCTGCCGCGGCAGCGGCGCCGCGAGCGCCTGCTTCACCAGCGCATGGGCGAACTTCGCCGAGTGGGTGAAGTCGAACACCCGCCGGGTGGCGAGGCTGAAGGCGATCGAAGGGATCCCGAGCAGCGAGCCCTCCATCGCGGCGGCGACGGTGCCCGAGTAGATGACGTCCTCGGCGAGGTTGGCGCCGTGGTTGATTCCCGACAGCACCAGCGTGGGGGCCGCGTCCTTCATCAGGTGATGAAAGGCGAGGTACACGCAGTCGGCGGGAGTGCCGTCGATGCCGAACCACCGCTCGGCGTGCTTGCGGACGCGCAAGGGGCGATGGAGCGACAGCGAGTGGGACGACGCGCTCTGCTCGGTCTCAGGAGCGACGACCCAGACCTCCGCCAACGGCATCACGGCCTCGACGAGCGCCTTCAGTCCGTTGGAGTAGATCCCGTCGTCGTTGCTGACGAGCAGCCGAACGGTCACGACCGGCCGGCCTTGATCGCCGACTTTCCGGCGTAGCGCGCGCTGGCCCCCAGCTCTTCCTCGATCCGGATCAGCTGGTTGTACTTGGCGACCCGGTCGCTGCGGGACGAAGAGCCGGTCTTGATCAGCCCGCAGTCGAGCGCGACGGCGAGGTCGGCGATGGTGGTGTCCTCGGTCTCTCCCGAGCGGTGGCTCATCACCGAGGTGTAGCCGGCCTTGTGCGCCATCCGCACCGCGTCGAACGTCTCGGACAGCGAGCCGATCTGGTTGACCTTGACCAGGATCGAGTTGGCGACCCCTTCCTTGATCCCGCGCGCCAGCCGCTCGACGTTGGTGACGAACAGATCGTCGCCGACCAGCTGCAGCTTCTGGCCCTGGCTCTGGGTCTGCCGCTTCCACCCCGCCCAGTCGTCCTGGTCGAAGCCGTCTTCGATCGAGACGATCGGGTACTTCTTGCACCAGCCCTCGTAGTAGCCGAGCAGCGCCTCGGAATCGAACGCCTTGCCCTCGCCCTTGAGGGTGTACTTCTTGGTCTTCTTGTCGAAGAACTCGCTGGCCGCCACGTCGAGGCACAGCGCGATCTGCTCGCCGGCCTTGAAGCCCGCGGCGTCGATCGCCTCCATGATCAGCTTGAGCGCTTCTTCGTTGGCCGGCAGATCGGGCGCGTAGCCGCCCTCGTCGCCGACCCCGGTCGCCAGCTTCCGCGCCTTGAGGATCTTCTTCAGCGCGTGGAACACCTCGGCGCCCCAGCGCACCCCTTCCGAGAAGGTGGGCGCGCCCCAGGGGAGGATCATGAACTCCTGCACGTCGACCCGGGTGTCGGCATGGGCGCCGCCGTTCAAGATGTTCATCATCGGCACCGGCAGGGTGCGGGCCTGGACTCCGCCGATCCACCGGTAGAGGGGCAGCCCCTGCGCGTTGGCCGCGGCGCGGGCGCTGGCCATCGAGACGCTCAGGATCGCGTTCGCGCCGAGCTTGCTCTTCATCGGGGTGCCGTCGAGGGCGAGCATCCGCGCGTCGACCGCCGCCTGATCGAGGGGGTTCATCCCCTTCACCACCGGGCCGAGCAGCTCCTTGACGTTCTTCACCGCCTTCTTCACCCCCTTGCCGCCGTAGCGCGCCTTGTCGCCGTCGCGCAGCTCGAGCGCCTCGTGCTCGCCGGTCGAGGCTCCCGAGGGCACGGCGGCCCGGCCGACCGTCCCGTCGTTCAAGACGATCTCGGCTTCGAGGGTGGGATTACCGCGAGAGTCCAGAATCTCGCGCGCGGTCACGCCAGTGATTGAGAGAGCGGTCATGCGGGCTTCCTAGCGCTACAGTCGGATGCCGTGAAGCTGGGAATCGTTCTGTCCGATCTGCACCTGGGTACTGGGCACAAGAAGGGGCAGCTCAACATCTACGACGACTTTCGGGAGGACGAGCGGTTCGCGCAGCTGCTTGCCCGGTTCTCGACTGGAAAACACGTCGACGACGAGGTCCACCTCATCTTCAACGGCGACATCTTCGACCTGCTGAAGGTGCCGGTGAACGGGCAGTTCCCCGAGGAGATCACCGAGCGGCTGTCGCTGATGAAGCTCGAGCAGTGCATCAAGGGGCACCCGGTGTTCATGCGGGCGCTGACCAACTTCTGGAAGTCGCCCAACAAGAAGATCACCTACCAGCCGGGCAACCACGACATGGAGATGTTCTTCCCGGGCGTGCAGCGGCTGTTCTGCCGGGCGGTCACCGGCGAGGACACCCACCCGCGGATGCAGTTCGTGCCCCAGGACAAGCGCGAGCCGATCTTGAACCTGCCGTGGGGCAGCCTGTTCATCCTCCACGTGGTGAACAAGCTGGTCGCCGAGCGCCCCTACCTCGACAAGGTGATGCCGTTCTGGCCGCTGTTCGCCGGAGGAATGATCTTCGACACCCGCTTCACGGTGAAGATGGTGGCCGAGTGCGCGGTGGCGTTCGGCCGGGCCCGGCTCAACCCGCGCTGGTGGTCGAAGCGCCCGTTCGAGAAGGTGAGCAAGTTCTTCAACAACGACGTCGGCTTCTTCGAGCGGCTCGACTCGTTCGCCCACAAGGCGATCGTGAAGCACGACCTGAACGCGGTCTTCATGGGCCACACCCACCTCGAGATGGTGCGCACCTGGCCGCGGGACAAGGTCTACGTCAACACCGGCACCTGGATGCCGATGGTCAGCTTGAGCCTGTCGAACCTCGGGCAGAGCACCGCGCTGCACTACGGGTTCATCGAGTGGCGGGAAGACGGCCCGCCCCGCGCCGGGCTGATGCGATGGAACGGGCAGCGGCCCGAGACGGAAGAAGTGATCGCCTGAAACGCAGAACGCCGACTCCTTTGGGGGAGCCGGCGTCCGAGCTTCGAAGCGAGCTGTCAGCGCCTACTGAATCGACTTCTCGTACAGCTCCTTCACCAGCTTGGGGTCGACGAACGGGTTGCGATCGTTGCGGCCGGTGAAGGCCGCCTCGGTCTGCGGGCGCCAGAGGAAGTCGGGGCTGGAGCTGCCCTGGGCCCAGCCGCTGTTGACGACCTTGCCGTTCTTCTCTTCCATCCAGTACCGGTAGCTCTCGCTGCCGCCGCCACCGCCCAGCTGCACCTGGCGCTCGACGTAGGTGATCTTCCCGTCGCCGGCGGGCCCGTTGAAGCCCTTCACCAGATCGGCGCTGTCGGCCCAGCTGGGCTTGAGGCCGTTTTTGTAGAGGACGTCGTCGGCCTTGTAGAAGTTGTAGTTCCAGACGTGCTCGCCGCTGTCCTTGTCCATCACCGCGGGGCGGCCGGACTTCAGCCACTCCTGGATGGTGGTGTGGAAGAGCGCCGGATCGTCCTTCTTGTCTTCGCGGGCGATGCTGGAGAGCTCGGAAGCCTTGTAGGTCTTCTCGGTGCCGTCCATCAGCTTGACCTTGACCTCGTCGGGGATCTTGCCGGCGAACTGGGTGTCGCCCGAGTGGCGGCTGCCGGCGCCGGTGAAGTCGACCTCGCCCTGGATCATCGCCTTGATCTGCTGGCCGTTGCGCAGGGTGAGGGTGTCCGGCTGGGCGTCGTAGCGGTTGCCGATGAAGTCGCTGCCGCCGCCCTGGCTGTCGGCCAGCACGGTGAGCAGGCCCTTGATGTCCTGGGCGGTGAAGGTGACGCCGTTGAGGGTGACGTCCTTCTTCGGCTCGGCGAAGAGGATGCCGGCGCGGGCCACCTTGTCGCAGCTGCCCCACCAGCCGACCGACATCGAGCCGTCGGTCTTGCCGTCTTTGCCGAACTGGCCGCGCGAGTCGACGAAGTCCCACTTC
>JAGSPQ010000195.1 GCA_018262385.1 Myxococcaceae bacterium
GGTGTGGCGAATCAGCGGCGATCGGAAGAAGTAGCGCGCGGGGCTGACCACAACAGTTCACAGGGGGTGCCCGCGCACGGTGCACGAACCGCGACCCGGCCGTATTAGGGTAACCGGCTCGACGCATTAGCGAGCCGGATCCGGCGTACCTGAGCAGGAGGGTGTCTATGGCCTGGTGGAAATACTCGTTGCCGCTGTTCGCCGTGATCGCCGCGTGCTCGCCCGCGACGGGCGGCAAGGCGATGGAGCTCGCCGCCTCGGAAGTGAACGACAAGTCGCTCACCCTGACCTGGAGAGACGCGGCCAATGGCGAGGTGCGCTTCTCGATCGAGCGCAGCGAGCTGGGCGAGGGCACCGGCTTCAACCAGGTCGGCACGGTGATGCCGGACACGACCAGCTTCCGCGACCTCAGCGTTCAGCCGCTGACCTCGTACTGGTACCGGGTGGTGGCGGTGTTCGTCGACGGCACCCGCACCAACTCGAACACGCTGAAGCTGACGACGGTGAAGCAAATCCTGGTGCCGGTGAGCCCCACGATGTTCGCCGCGCGCGGCTTCAGCGAGACCGAGATCGAGCTGACCTGGCAGGACAACTCGACCAACGAGACCGGCTTCGAGCTCGAGCGCAGCGCCACCCAGACCGGCACCTACACCAAGGTCACCACCGCCGCGGTCGACGCGGTCAAGTACACCGACACCGGCCTGACGAGGGACACCCCCTACTGGTACCGGCTGCGCTCGATCAACAGTGCCGGCGCGTCGCCCTACACGCTGCCGGCGGGCTCGAAGACGTACATCACCAACGACATGGTCGCGCCCTCGGTGCCGACCAGCGTGGTCGCGATGGCCGACTCGCCCTCGTCGATCGCGCTCACCTGGGCCGCGTCGACCGACGACATCTCGGGCGTCGCCAGCTACCGGGTGATGCAGAACACGGTCGAGGTCGCCACCGTGCCCGCGGCCTTCCTGACCCACACCGCCACCCTGCTCGGGTCGGGCGCGATGTACTGCTTTCAGCTCGCGGCGGTGGACGTGGTGGGAAACCGCTCGATGCTCTCGACGCCGCCCGCGTGCGCGACCACCCCGACTACCGCCACCGGGCCCAATGCGCCGGCGGGTCTCACCGCGACGACCGCCTCGTATCAGCAGATCAACCTGCGCTGGGTCGACGCGGCGAACGACGAGCGGGGCTTCTTCATCGAGCGCTCGCTGACCACCGCCGCCGGGTTCGCCCGGATCGCGAGCGTCGGCGTGGTGACCGATGGCGGCGGCTTCTACGCCGACGACGGCGGCCTGTCGGGGTTGACCGTCTATTACTACCGGGTCCGCGCCCACAACGACGCGGGCACCTCGGCCCCTTCGCCCGAGGCGAGCGCGGCGACGCTGCCCACTCCTCCCGTCGCGCCGTCGGGCTTCACCGCCACCACCCTCGGCTCGAACACCGTGCGGCTGGCGTGGGTCGACAACTCGATGAACGAGGACGGCTTCAGCATCGATCAGTCGACGCTGCCCGACGCGGGCTTCGTCGCGATCACCCAGACCGGGGCCAACACCACCAACTTCACCCCTCAGACGCTGAGCCCGGGGACCAACTTCTACTACCGGCTGCGGTCGTTCAACGCGGGCGGCAGCTCGGCCACCCTGGGCCCGGTGATGGTCACCACCCTGCCGGCGCCGAACGCGCCCACGCTCGCCGACGCCGGCGCGGTCGCCCAGACCTCGATGACGATCACCTGGCAGGACAACTCGACCGACGAGCTGGGCTTCCGGATCGAGCGCGCGCTGGCAGCCAACGGGCCGTACGCGCAGCTGCTCAAGCCCGACGGTGGAGCGCCGGCGGTGCCGCCCGACACCGACACCTACCTGGCGACCGGGCTGACCGCCAACACCCAGTACCACTTCCGGGTGCGGGCATTGGGCGACGCCGGGTTCTCGAATCCGGCACAATGCACCAAGAGGACGCTGCCCTGACCCTGATGCGAGCGCGCACCTGCCCCACCCATCGCGCGCCGATGCAGCGGCTGATTGCCGCGACGCCCGCGGGAAAAGAGCTCGAGCTCGATCGCTGCACCGAGTGCGGCGCGATCTGGTTCGACGCCGGCGAGCTCGAGCAGCTCGCCACCCACCGCGCGCTGCCGGCGGGGCCGGGGTTCGAGCACTGCTGTCCCTCGTGCTCCGACCCGGCGAAGGATCCGGCGCTCGGCGGCAGCTTCGCCGCGGCGCGCTGCAATGCCTGTCAGGGCACCTGGCTCGACGGCGCCACCGTCGCCCGGCTGCAGGGCCTGCCCCGGCCACCGGATCCGAACGAGCGGCCGCCAGAGCTCGGCTTTCGCTGCGCCACCTGCGAGGCCCGGGTTCCCTACGCCGAGGGCAACGTCACCGCCAGCGGCCTGGTGTGCCGCGCCTGCCTGAAGGACTCCACCGGGATGCGGAAGGTCGACGATCTCGGCGGGGTGTTCGAAGCGGTGTTTCGTTTCCTGAGCTGACCTTCCCCTTGAGCGCAGCGCGGCCTTCTTCGCTCGGTGGTCGAGACGCCTTCCTGATCGTCATCATCTGCTTTGCCTGGGCAGGGAACTTCCTCAGCTCGACGCTCGCGCTGCGGGAGTTTCCGCCGCTGCTCTTCACCGCGCTGCGGCTGATCCTGCTCGCGCTGCTGCTGGGCGCGTTCCTCAAGCGTCCCGCGCCGGGGCAGTGGCCGCGGCTGATCGCGGTCGGGTTGAGCAACGGGGTGCTCCACTTCGGCCTGGGCTTCTGGTCGATGAAGCTGTCGACCACCCTCGCGTCCCCCGCGATCCTGATGCAGAGCTATGTGCCGATCGCCGCGCTGCTGGCGTGGCGGCTGAAGGGCGAGCGTCCGGCCACGCTGACCGCCGCCGCGATCGGCTTGAGCTTCCTCGGGGTGCTGGTGCTGGGGTTCGATCCGTCGGTGCTGCAGCGCCCGCTGGCGCTGGTGCTGATGCTGATCTCGGCCTTCTTCCTCGCGCTCGGCACGGTGCTGATGCGCGAGCTGAAGGGCCTCGACGTGTTCAGCCAGCAGGGGTGGACGGCGGTGGTGGGAATCGTCCCGCTGCTGGCGTGGAGCTTCGCGGTCGAGCCGCCGGCGCTGGAGGCGATGCGGCGGGCGAGCCTGCTGGCGTGGAGCGGGGTGGCCTACGCCGCGGTGATCGCCTCGCTGGTCGGCCACGGGCTCTACTACCTGCTGGTGCAGCGGCACCCGGTCGCGCAGGTCACGCCCTACCTGCTCGCCACCCCGCTGCTCGCCACCGTGCTCGGGATCCTGTTCATGAACGACACCGTTGGCCCCCGGCTGTGGCTGGGCGGCGCGATGGTGCTGGGCGGAGTGATGGCGATCGCCGTGCGCGAGGTGCGCCGGATCAGGGTGTGACCAGGGTGCCTCGGCGGAACGGTGTCGCCTACAGTCGCGCGCCATGGCCCTTCGAGAGAATCAGGACTACGCGTTCGTGCCGGAAGTGATGGTCATCCTCGAGAAGGCCTGCTTCGTGGGGACGAAGAAGCACATGTATGTCGTGCCCGACGAGCAGGTGGCGATGGAGAAGAGCCTGCGGGAGTTCCTCGCGAACGCGCTCTCGAGCACCTACGTCGTCGAGTCGATGCGGGTGGGGAGCAAGCCGCCCCGCGAGCGGATCTCCGAGTTGGTGAGGGACGAAGCCACCACCCTGGACTCGCTTCACGCGTTCTTCGTCGGTCTCAAGAAGACCTGGGATGCCGTCAACATCATCGACCTCGAGCTGCTCACGAGACTGAAGGTGCAGGCCGGGTTCTTCGGCGGATCGATCAGCGCGAAGAAGCAGGGCAACCTCGGATACTCGATCGTCGTCACCAGCATCCCGAAGCCCGCGCGCAACGTCGTGAAGCAGTTCTACCAGCCGATCGTCGATGCCAAGGCCGGGGGCTAGCTCAGGGGGTGACCGGACGGCCGAGGATCCGCTCGACCTGCTGCTTGCGAAGCACCGCCTGGGCGGAGAGCGAGAACTCCTCGATCGCGTGCGCCTTGCCATCGCGGGTCACCGCCTGGAGCCGGTAGGTGACGCTGGTGTGGGAGTAGCCCTGATCGTCGGTGCCGGTCTTCACCACGCTCTGCACCTCGAGGGCGGCGAGCTGCGCGGCGTCGAGCTGGAGCGCGCGTTCCTTCAGCGGGCCCCAGCGCCAGCGCAGCGAGATCCCCTCGGGGGTCACCCGCACCCAGTGCTTCGACACTGCGGTGCCCAGCCCGAGCGCGGCCATCGAGCCGCCGAGCACTCCGAACGCCACGGGAATCAGCTTGAACGGCATCGGCACCGGCAGCCGCAGGAAGGGCAGGGCGACCGAGGCGAAGGTGGCGCCGAACGCCGCGGTGCCGACCCCCACCGCGCGGGTCAGCATCGACGGGCCCTCGAGCTCGAGCAGCGACTCGGTGGAGGTCTTCACATCCATCTGGCCGCAAGGCGGAGCGTCGATCCACTTCATCGCCGGCAGCCTACCGCGTGGCCAGCGCCGCTGCCGTCGCCAGCCCGGCCTCGAGGCGCAGCTCGAGCTGCAGCTTCAGCGACAGCGCCCTCAGCTTCTTCCCCACCGTCTTGCGCGACTGGCGGGTCAGGTCGGCGATCTCGTCCTGGGTCAGCCCGTCGCGGAAGGCGTGGGCGACCAGCTCGAGCTCGGGCAGGGAGAGCGCCGCCAGCGCCCGCTCGAGATCGCTGCGGCTGGCCAGATCCTCCGAGGTCGACGCCGCCTCGACGAACAGCGCGTGCTTGAGCGCATGGGTGGATCGATTCCGCAGCGTCTGCAGGCAGTGGCGGGTGGCGATCGCGTAGAGCCAGGTCAGCGGAGCCGAGTGGAGGCGGAACCGGCCGAGGCCCGAGAGCGCGGCGACGAACACCTCTTGCACCGCCTCGGCCGCGTCGTCCGGCTGCTTGAGCAAGGCGAGACAGCGTCGATAGACGACGCCGTAGTACCGCTCGAACAGCTCGCCTGGGTCGAGGGCCATCGGGGGGCTAGAACTTGAACGGAAAGACGACGGGGTCGCCAGCGGCTTTGTGCTTCGGGAAGATCCAGCTCTTCGCCAGAGCGCTGATGCACCCGGCGACATAGGTGTCCTTGAACTCGGTGCTGACCACCTCGACGTCGAACACCTTGCCCGCGGCGGTGATCTTCCAGCGGAGGACCAGCTTCCCGCTCACCCCGGGCTGGCGCTTGCGGTGCTCTTCGACGCACCTGGCGAGGGCCGGCTTGTAGCCGCTGATGACCTCGAAGATGTCGGCCTGGCCGAGCGACTCTTTCACTCTCGACTCGCGCTGCCCGGGGGCGGGTGGAAGGTACGGCGCGGCGTACTTCCGGTGAACCTGGGGCTTCTGGGCGAGCGAGTCGCCCGCACCGAACGCCTGGTTGAAGTCGTCCTCGTCGCCTCGCGATCGCCCGTCGCCGAAGTCCACAGTGATGTCCTCGGGGATGTTCTGGGCCGGAGCGGGCTTCGGCACGACTGGGCTCTGCGCCACCGGAGGAGAGGGCTCGACGACGGTGTCGAGCGCGGGCGGGGCAAGCTGCTCCTCGCCGATCGCGACCAGCGAGGTGTACGCGGTGACGAGGTGGTGCTCGAGGCCCAGGGTGGTGATCTGCTCGATTACCTCGGCCTTCACTGCGCCGTACTGCTGCCGCTCTAGCTCGGCGATCCGCGCGCGGGCCCAGATCGCCGGCAGCCCGGTGTTGCCGAACGCGGTGGGTGCGACCGTCACCTCGACCTTCGTCTCCACCGTCACCCCGCGCAGCTTGCCCTTCACCGTCACCGTGCCCCGGCCGGCGTTGAGGTTGCGGCCGACGAGGATCAGCGGCTGGGCATCGAACAGGTCGGGGATCTTCCGCGGGAGCACCTCGCGCACCTGCAGGTCTCCCCAGTCCACCTCGACGTCGGTCAGCAAGGGCCGTTCGATCCGCCGCACGAAGCGCTCGATCGCGCTTTGCGGATCCTCGTCCGGGCGGAGGTATTGGTAGAAGCCGCGCCCGACCTCGGACAGCCGGGCCAGCAGGTAGTGGTTGACCGACGTTCCGATTCCGAACCCGAAGAGCCGCGCCTTGCCCAGGTGCTGCTCGGTGGCGGCGAGGATCTGTCCCTCGTTGCCGATGAACCCGTCGGTCATCAGCAGCACCATCCGCAGCCGCTCGGGATCTTCCGGCTGGGTGAGCGCGCGCCCGAGGCCCGCCAGTTGGTTGGTGCCACCCGCGGGCTGCAGCGCGCCGAGGTAGGCGATCGCCCGCTGGACGTTCTGCGGCGTGCTGAGCACCGGCGACGGCTCGAACGTCGACGCGGTGTCGGCGAAGTGGATCTGGTCGGCCGGGTCGAGGGTGATCTCCGCGGTCTCGACCGAGCTCTGCGTCGCGCGCAGCCGATGCGAGCCGGAAGACATCGCCTCGATCGGGCTCCCGGCGTTGATCCGGACCTTCACCGCGATGTCCCGCCCGGTGCGCTCGGTCGGGGGCGAAATCCGCGCGGCGTCCAACCCGTCGGTGGGGTCGGGCCCGGTTCCCGGCAGGTAGCGGGGAGCGACCACCATCGGGAAGTTGAAGGTGAACTCTCCGTCGTCGTAGCGGACCGGAGCGACGTAGGTCAGCGTCACCTTCACCGACTCGCCCGGCAGCAGGTTGGCGACCGACTGGGTGAAGATGTTCGGCCGCTCCTGGTCGAGCAGCGCGGCGCTGCGGCCCTGAGCTCTGGCCTCGTCGTATTTGCGCCGTGCTTCCGCGCGCCTCTGGATCGTCGCCCGGGTCACCCGCCCACCGGCGGTGAGGACCAGCTCGTTCACCGCCGCGTCCTCGGGCAGCGGGAAGACGTAGACCGCCTCGACCGGCTCGGTGAACGGGTTCTCGAACTGCTGGGTGACGGTGACCGAGGAGACGAAGCCGGTGACGTCGGCCACCACCTCGGTGTGGGTGAGGGTGAAGGGGCGGGCCGGCCCTTCCTTCGCCGCCGCGGCCAGCGCTCCCTGCCCGAACGGCATCGGGTTTCCCCTCAGTGACACGGTCCGCAGGGCAGCCGGCGGCTTCGCCGGGGGGCGCACGTCGAGGGCGGCGATCAGCGCGTTGCGTGGGAGCCGCGGGAAGAGCGGCCCGGGCGCAAGCGCTGCGGCGGCGACGAGGCCCGCGACGAGGGTGGGGGCGAGGGTGGCGATGATCGCGGTCCTCTTCCAGCGGCGATCGGCCCGGGCGTAGCGCTGCCGGGCCGGTTGGGAGTGGCGCGACCCCGAGAACTCCGCCGCGAGCGTCCCCATCCGCTTCAGCTTCTCGGCGCAGCCCGCACACCCGGCGGTGTGGAGGCGGACGGCGTGATCGGCCTGACCGGCCAGCAGCCGTTCAAGCTCAAGTGCGGAAGGGTGTCGGTCGCCAGCAGTCACGATCGCCTCACAGGGTTCCACCTTGGTTCCGCGAGCCGCGATCGATGGGAACGGCACGCCCGTTCAGGCAGGCATGCGGAATGCAAATCCCAGAAATCACAGGGAACCAGGAGAGACATCATGGGCAGGCTGGAAGGAAAGAGAGTCGCAGTCCTCGCGACCGACGGGTTCGAGCAGTCAGAGCTCACTTCACCCAGGAAGGCGCTCGAGGCCGAAGGAGCGAAGGTCGAGGTGGTCGCGCCCCATGTGGGCTCGATTCGCGGCTGGAAGGACAAGAACTGGGGCGACAGCGTGGAGGTGGCGGTGGTGCTCGAGTCGGCCAGGCCCGAGCTGTACGACGCGCTGCTGCTGCCGGGCGGCGTGATGAGCCCCGACCAGCTGCGCCGGATCCCGGCGGCGATCGACTTCGTCGGGAAGTTCGTCGCGGCGAGGAAGCCGATCGCGGCGATCTGTCACGGGCCGTTGACGCTGGTCGAGGCGGGCGCGGTCGATGGCAGGCGGATGACCTCGTACGCGTCGATCAAGACGGATCTGATCAACGCCGGCGCGAAGTGGGAGGACGAGCCGTACGTGATCGACCGCGGCCTGGTGACCAGCCGGAGCCCGGGGGATCTGCCGGTCTTCAACGAGAAGATGATCGAGGTGTTCGCCCAAGGCCCGATCGTCGAGGAGCCGGTCGCGGAGGAGGCGGAGGAGGAAGAAGTGGAAGTGGAGGGGGCGCCCGCGGCCGAGCCCGAGCCTGCCGGTGGCGAGCGGGTCCTCGTCGCTCCTCCGCCTGCACCTGCGAGGCGCCCGAAGCGGAAGAAGGTGGCGTCGACCGGCGCCCGGGCGAAGGCCACGCCGAGGAAGAACGGGCGGCACCCCAAGCCGCGTGGCGCGAAGCAGGCCCCGAGGCGCCGCGCGCCGAAGCGCCGCTGAGGGTGGGCTGAAGCAGAGGCGACGGTGGTCGGACCGCGGGAGAGGTGTCTGAGCCCGAATTTCCGGCACCCATCGGTGGGCGCTGGCGACTGCACCCGACGGCGTGGCGGCTAACCGATCTTGACCACCGGCTCTTTCGCCTCGGGCGGCAGCCCGAACTGGAGCGTCGCGACGGCGATGAAGATCTCGCGAAGGAAGAACAGCAGCGCGATCACGATCGCCGCCAGCGCGAGCACGAACAGCACCGCCATCGGGATGCCGAAGTCGAAGCCGAACAGGTAGCCGAGGAACGCGACGGCGATCAGCAGGCACACCAGCAGCGCCGCACCGGTGGTGCCGACGAACGCGGTGTGGATCAGGCGGGCGCGGCGAGAGAGCAGCCTGAGCTCTGCGATCGACACGCGGCGGGCGTCCTCGACCTGGTTGAAGGCCAGCCCCTCGACCAGGCGGGCACGGTCGATCACCCGGCCCAGCCGCTGCGACAGCACGTTGAGGATCCCGGCGATCGCGGTGAGGAGGAAGACCGGCGCGACCGCCAGCTGGATGGTTCGGGTGATGTCCTGGAGGTGGGACTCGGTCATTGGGCGGCCGGCTTTCGGGCGAGGCTGAACAGCAGCGGGGCGAACCGGGAGGGGAGGTGGGCGATCCGCAGGGTGACGAACGGATGCGCCGGCGCCCAGACGAGGAAGATCTCTTCGAGGAACTCCTCTGCGATATCGACCACCCCGGTGAAGTCGAGGGTCACTTCACCCGGGCCGACCTCGTCGAGCAGCAGCCGGGCCGAGAGCCGGAACAAGGATCCCGCAGAGGCGACGTCGAGCCGGGTCCGCAGCGGGACCACCCGGGCGTAGCGGCGGGCGCGCGCCTTGCCCTGAATCGACAACTCTCCGGCGCGCACCAGCTGGCGCAGCTGCTTGTGGGCCGCCTGCCTCGACACGCCCGCCGCCCGCGCCACCTCGGTGCTCGAGAAGGGCTGCGAGGACTTCGACAGCAGCTGGCTGATCACCTGGTTGACGATTCCCCTCATCCGCCGATGCTACGGGCGCTACGGGGTGACGCAAAAAATCGTCAACCTCCGGATCGTCAACCGCCGCGAGCCCGGCGCTCGCGCTCGGCGATCACCTGGACGCTCGCCAGATCGAACTCTCCGGCCGCCAGCGCGACCGCCGCGTCGCCCAGATCCAGCTGCTGGAGCGCCTGCACCGCGCCCAGCTCGCAGTACGCCTGGGCCTTGCTGGCGATCCGCAGCTCGTCCTCGCGGACGACGAGGAAGTGCTCGACGTACCTGGAGTCGTTGCACCACCACACCCCGTCGCCGATCTCGAACCGCGCGGTGGCCTGCCCTTTGGGGTCGGGCAGCCGCTCCATCTGCTGGGTTCGGGGGGTGAGCGGGCTGGCCGGATCGAGCTCCAGCTTGCACAGCCGCCTGATTGCCTTTTTCGGGTCGCCAAGCACCTCGACCCAGCAGCCCGGCCGCTCGGTCGGCCCGACGGCCGGCTTGCCTTCGACCACCTGGAAGATCTGCCCCATCCGGCCCGCGATCTTACGACCGCCGGCGGTGGAGCACCGCTCTTCAGCGGCGCCCGCGGGGCCGGAAGCTGCTCCGGGCGCCGAACGACTGCCCCGCCCGCTGGCCCCCCGCGCCACCGCCCGGGTGGGAATGCTTGGGCGTGGTCGAGGTGTGGACCTTGTGCGCATCGGCGACCGCGAACCTGGCGATCATGCTCTTCAGCACCGGGTCGGTCTCGTCCACCTTCTCCATCGGCAGGCGCTGGCGAATCAGCCGCTCGATCGGAATCCACAGCGATCGCTCTTCTCCACCGACGAAGGTGATCGCGGTGCCGGTGGTCTCGGCGCGCGCGGTGCGGCCGATGCGGTGCACGTAGTCTTCCGGGTTGCGCGGCACGTCGGCGTTCACCACCAGCGCGATGTCGGTGACGTCGATTCCGCGGGCGGCCAGATCGGTTGCGACCAGCACCCGCCCGTGGCCCGAGCGGAACGCGTCGAGCGCCGTCTTCCGCTGCCCCTGGCTGCGATCGGAGTGCAGCTGGCCGACGTTCTCTCCCAGCCGGCCCAGCTTCTTGGCGAACTTGTCGGCGCGCCCGCGGGTGCGGACGAACACCAGCACCTTGCCCGGTTCCTCGCTGACCATCTTCGCCAGCAGCGGCAGCTTCATGTCGTCCTTCATCCCGATCACGCGCTGGTGCACCTTGGCGGCGGTCGTCCCCGAGGGAGCGACGCCCACGCTGATCGGCGCGTGCATGTGGCGCTGAGCGAAGCGGGTGACGTCGTTGCTCAGGGTCGCCGAGAACAGCATCGACTGGCGCTGGCGGGGCAGCAGGCCGAGGACCTTCTCCAGCTGGGGCGCGAAGCCCATGTCGAGCATCCGATCGGCCTCGTCGAGGACGAGGGTGTGGACGCTGTGCAGCTTCACCGTCCGCTGCTGGAGGTGATCCACCAGCCGGCCGGGAGTGGCGATGATCACCGGCAGCCCGCGCCGGATCGCCGAGATCTGTGGCCCGAGCGGAACGCCGCCGATCAGCACCACGCTCAGCGGCTCCTTCGAGCCCGCCAGCCGCTGGAGCTCGGAGTGGATCTGCAGCGCCAGCTCGCGGGTAGGCGCCAGGATCAGCGCCGAGTGCGCCTCGCGCAGGTTCAGCCGCTCGAGCATCGGCAGCACGAACGCCGCCGTCTTGCCGGTGCCCGTCTGGGCGCAGCCGATGACGTCCGTACCCGCGAGGGCAATCGGAATCGCCTTCGCCTGGATCGGGGTCGGCATCTCGAAGCCGAGGGCTTCGAGGGTGTGCAAGCGCGCGGGCGAGAGGCCCAGTTGCGCAAACGTAGTCATCGACAAGGCGTGCTCCTGACAGGAGCCGCCATGCGAGTCCTGACTGCGACTTCAACCAGCTGAAAAAAGTGTGACCGCTTACTGCTCGATGATCGGCTGCGGGCCAGGGATGATTCCGGCAATGTCCGGATCTTCCGCGTTCGGATCCCGCTCGGGCCGGGTCAGGCGCTCCGTCTTCTTCACTTCACGGATCGCTTCCTTCGCCTTGCGCCGCTCGAGCCGCAAGAGTTCCTTCTGTCGCTTCGATGCACTCACCTGGGACATGTGAGGACTCCTTCGTTAGGTGGGTCAGTTTTTGAAAACCAAAAGTCGTGAACTCAGCTGATCGGGCGAACGTTTGCGGCCTGGAGGCCCTTGGGCCCGCGGTTCACGTCGAACTCGACCTTCTGGCCCTCAGCCAGGGTGCGGAACCCGTCCGCCTGAATCGCGGTGTGGTGGCAGAAAACGTCCTCACCCCCGCCATCCTGAGTAATGAAGCCAAACCCCTTCGCATCGTTGAACCACTTCACAGTTCCAGTCGCCATCGGTCAGCCTTGCTTGTAAAGCCCGGCATTCATTTGCCGGGTCTGCCGCTCGTTGAAGCGGCGGGGTGCAGATACGCAATTTTCGCGCGGATTGCCAGTCGCCGCGGCTTCCTACCAAAAAAGCCTAAGACCTGAGACAGTTTAGCCGTGCGGTTCGGCCTGCTGCCATTTCTGCTGGTTCTGACTGCCTGCGGGGTTGCGCCCGACCCGAATTCCCCTGCGGATGGGAATAACGCCCACCCCGACGCAGGAATTTCCGAGATCGACGGCGGAGAGGATGCCGGGCCGGCCGACGCGGGGTTCGACGGCGGAATCCCGGACGCCGGGGGCAGCGGTTGCCCGGCTGTGATGGCGCGGATCAACGGGTTCTGTGTCGATCGGTACGAGGCCCACGTGGTGCGGCTCGAGCCGGACGGAGGGGAGCAGCCGCACTCTCCTTTTCTGGTGGTCGACAACCTCACCGTCCGGGCGAAGGTTTCCGCCGGCGTGGTTCCCCAGGGCTACCTCTCCCAGGTGCAGGCCGCCGCCGCCTGCGCCCAGGCCGGGAAGCGGCTGTGCACCGCGCCGGAGTTCGCGCTCGCCTGCCGCGGCCCCGACGCCGGAAATTTCTACCCGTACGGCGGGACGACCAAAGTCCCCGGCGCCTGCAATGAGGGCAAAGGCAGCAGCGTCCCGAGGTTCTACGGCTCGAACCCGGCGACCTGGACCTACGCCGCCTTCAACGATCCCCGGCTCAACCAGTGGGACGGCGGCCTCGCCCCGACCGGCGCCTTCACCCAGTGCGTCTCGCCGTTCGGCGTCCACGACTGCGTCGGCAACCTCCACGAGTGGGGCGCCGACGCGCCGGACGTGAACGGCCGCGGGCGCTTTCGGGGTGGCTTCTACGGCGACGCGGAGATCAACGGGCAGGGCTGCAAGTACCTCACCTCCGCGCACGGGGTGACGTACCACGACTACTCGACCGGCTTTCGCTGCTGCGCCGACGCCGGAAGCTAGAGCGCGCAGCTGGCCCAGGCCGGGTTGCACCAGCTCACGTCGCGAAGGACAGTGCGCTGCGCGTCGGTGGACCAGGTCACCCCGTCGGTGGAGTACGAGAGGGTGTACTTGAGCGCGCTCCACTTGCTGCCGTACCAGAGGGTGTCGCGGGGCAGCTCG
>JAGSPQ010000196.1 GCA_018262385.1 Myxococcaceae bacterium
CACCGCCGGTGGCGCGGGCGGCGGCACCGCGGGTGGCGCGGGCGGCGGCACCGCGGGTGGCGCGGGCGGCGGCACTGCGGGTGGCGCGGGCGGCGGGACCGCGGGTGGCGCGGGCGGCGGCACCGCGGCGGCGACCTGCGCTGCGTACTGCACCACCATTCAGGCCAACTGCCAGGCGGTGACGGACGGCGGAACCTCGAACGCGCAGTACCCCAGCGCCGCGGCCTGCACCGGCACCTGCTCCGCGTTCTCCCAGGGCGACGCCGGCACCACCGCGGGCAACTCCCTCGAGTGCCGCGCCTACCATGCGACCGCTTCGACGGCGAACCTCGCCCTCCACTGCCCCCACGCGGGTCCGGCGGGCGATGGCGTCTGCGGCTCGAACTGCGAGAGCTTCTGCGCGATCGCGTTGGCCAAGTGCAGCGGCACCTTCAACAGTGCGGGCGCCTGCATGTCGGCCTGCAACAACTTCACCGGCTCCGGCGGCCGCTACAACTCGTCGGCCTCCACCGGCAACACCTTCAACTGCCGGATGTACCACCTGAGCGTCGCGGCCTCGAGCACCGCCAACGCGACGACCCACTGCCCCCACATCGTCACCAACAGCGCGACCTGCATTTGAGCTGAACCCTCCGCTTCACAGTTGAGCTCGGGGCAATCGGTTACCGCGCGTTCGGTGATCGGTTGCCCCGAACGTTTTTTCGGCGGCCCGTGGCTTGACCTCAATCGCCCGGACGGCAACCCTTGCCGCTCACGCTGACGGTCCGGGAGTCTTCCTTCATGAAGAACGCGCTCACGCTGCTGCTGGGCTGCTGCGCCGTCGTCGTGGCGCTGCAGACGTTCTCCTGCAACGGGATCATCGGCGGCGACACCGGAGGTGGCGCGGGGGGCTCCGGCGGAGGAGAGGACGGCGGATTGGGCGGGGGAGCGGGCGGCGGCTCAGGGGGTGGCACCATCGATGGCGGGGGAGGCGCAGGCGGCGGCACCTTGGACGGCGGCACCGGCGGCGGCGCGGCAGGCGGAGCGGGCGGCGGCACCTCGGACGGCGGCACCGGCGGCGGGGCGGCGGGCGGAGCAGGCGGCGGCACCTCGGACGGCGGCACCGGCGGCGGCACCGGCGGCGGCACGGCAGGCGGAGCCGGCGGAGGGGCGGCAGGGGGAGCCGGCGGTGGGGCAGCGGGGCCAGACGCAGGCGCGTACACGCTGACGATCACCAACTGCCCCGTCGGTCACAACACCTCCCCGCTGAACCTGAAGCTGAAGCAGCTCGACGGTGGCACTGCGGGCTCAGGCGTCACGGTCATCTCGAACCAGACCGGCACCATCACCGTGCCCAACGTGCTGCTGCCCGGCACCACCTACAACGCCGACTACTGCATCGAGCTGAAGAACCCGCCGGGGTGCCAGTTTCCTTCGGATGACCAGTGGCGCCGCCAGGTGGTGGGCGACGGAGGAAACGTGGTCGAGGTCCGCCCCTACGGCGATCCGCAGACGGACATCACTCCGTTCTAGAGGTAACGCTCGAGCTTCGCCGCCTTGAGCGCCTCGACCACCTTGCGGACATCCTGTGCCTTGTCTTTGGGCAGGACGAGCACCGCATCGCCCGCGTCGATCACCACCACGTCCTTCATCCCCACCACCGCCAGCGGCCGCTTGCCGGCGAGCACCACGCAGCGCGACGAGTCGATCACGAACGCGTTGCCCTCGACCACGTTGCCGTGGGAGTCGAGCGGCCGCAGCTCGGGCAGCGCGCTGAAGCTGCCGACGTCGCTCCAACCACAGTCGGCGCGCACCACCGCGATGTTCGCCGCCTTCTCTGCCACCCCGTAGTCGATGCTCGTCGCGGGCATCTTCGGGAAAAACTTCTTCAGCGCCGCGGGGTACTTCTTCGTCCCGATCGTCGTTCGCAGCAGCTCGAGCGGCCGGGCCAGCTCGGGCATCAGCTCGGCGAACGCCGCCAGCATCACGTCGGCGCGAAAGACGAAGATCCCCGCGTTCCACAGGTAGTCGCCAGAGGCGAGGTAGCGCTGGGCCGTCTCGAGGTCCGGCTTCTCGACGAACCGCGCCACCTTGCTCGCCGGCGGTTGAAGCGGAGCGCCAACCTGGATGTAGCCGTAGCCCGTCTCCGGCCGGGTCGGCTTGATCCCCAGGGTCACGATCTGCCCGCTCTGCGCCACGTCGATCGCCGCCCGCAGCGCGAGCCGGAACCCGCGCGGATCCGCCACGTGCTGGTCCGACGGCATCACCACCATCACCCCCTTCGGGTCGCGATGGGCGACGTGGGCGCACGCCAGCGCGATCGCCGGCGCGGTGTTTCTCGCCTCCGGCTCCACCAGCACGTTGGCCTTCGGCAGCCCCTTGAGCAGCCTGGCCGCCGGCGCCGCATGCAGTGCGCCGCACACCACGAAGCTGTTCGCCATCGGCGCCAGCCCCTGCACCCGATCGAACGTCTCCGCGATCATCGTCTTCGCCCCCGTCAGCGGCAGGAATTGCTTCGGCCGCGCCTTGCGCGACAGCGGCCAGAACCGCGTCCCCGAGCCACCGGCCATGATCACCGCAAAGATCGCCCCCGCCCTCTCGTTGCCCATAGAAACTGCCTTCTAGCCGAGCCGGCCAGGCCGCCATTGTCCGAATTTCGGGCCCAGACCGACCTTTTTTCGCTCACAATTACTGACCCGTTACTCACTTGACCTGAACGGCCGCAGTACGACCGAATTGAAGTCAGTCGCCTTTGACACTTAACTGCCTTGTTTTGCTGAGTCATGACGCTGTTTGTATAGAGGCTTGGGGTTGATGGTTTGAGCGTGTCTCGCGTGGGTCGTTGTGAGCCTTTGGCGCTCTTTCAACGATTTCAGTGGGTTGCGTCTTGGCCGGTCCCTTGCTCAAGGGGAAGGCCGCAGCACCCGACCAACCGCTTCTCGATCAGCCATCAACGGGCGAACGCCGCCCGGGGGATACCTCCATGTCTCGCATCCAGACCGCCGCCCTCCTCGCCGCCCTGCTGACCGGATGTGGAGGGCAGGAAGCGGTGATCGGCAACCAAGGCGACGACGTGGCGGCCACCAGCGGCGCGCTGACCTGGACCCAGTTCCTCTCCCAGGTTCACCAGGTGCCGGACCAGGACCTCTTCATCGTCAACGGCGACTCGACCGTCGAGGGCTGGAAGAACCTGCGCGCCTTCTACGAAGTGGCGGTGCTCGGCGGCCAGAAGCTGATCCTCGATCAGAACGGCGGGGTCGACTCGAAGTGGAACGACACCCAGAAGCTCAACCTCACCTACTGCGTCAGCAACAACTTCGGCACCCGCAAGGCGGCGGTGGTGCAGGCGATGGCGAACGCGACCGGCGAGTGGGCCGCGGCGACCCACATCAAGTACGTCTACGTCCCCGCCCAGGACGGCAGCTGCACCATCAGCAACAACAACGTGCTGTTCGACGTGCGCCCGGTGAACGTCAACGGCAGCTACCTCGCCCGAGCCTTCTTCCCCGGTGAGTCGCGCTCGGCCCGCAGCGTCGAGATCGACAACACCGCCTTCACCACCGGCAGCAACCCGACCCTCACCGGCCTGCTGCGCCACGAGCTGGGTCACACCCTCGGCTTCCGCCACGAGCACACCCGCCCCGAGGCCGGCACCTGCTTCGAGGACAACAGCTGGCGGGTGCTCACCAGCTACGACGCGGCCTCGGTGATGCACTACCCGCAGTGCAACGGCACCGGCGACTGGACCCTGACCCTCACCGCCAAGGACATCGCCGGCGCGAAGCTGGTCTACGGCAACCCGGGCGGCACCACCCCGCCTCCTCCCCCGGCCACCGGCAACGTCGTCACCCAGACGATGACCGGCACCCTGCTGAAGAACCAGTGGAGCGCGGCGCCGGCGATCACCGTCAAGCCGGGCACCACCTTCACCGCGGTGATGACCGGCAGCGGCGACCCGGATCTCTACGTTCGGGTCGGCTCGTCGCCCACCGCGACCCGCTTCACCTGCCGCCCGTACCTCGATGGGCCGAACGAGACCTGCAGCATCACCGTCCCCTCGACCAGCTCGAAGGTCTACGTCAGCATCTACGGCTACACCGCGGCGAGCTTCTCGGTGCAGGTCACCTACACCACTCCGTAGTTAACGCTTTTGGGCGGCGCGGAACCTCCTCTCACAAGGCGGGTTCCCAAATGCTCAAAGGCAAGACTCCTCTGTTGGTGGCGCTGGTGTTGGGCATCTTCGCGGGGGTGATCGCCTACAGCGCGGTGCGCAAGAAGGAAGCCGACGTGCGGCGCGGCTGGAACCTGGTTCCGGTGGTGGTCGCCGCGGTCGACCTCGGCGAAGGCACGGTGGTGACCTTCGACATGATCTCCCAGCGCTCGGTGCCCGAGCAGTTCGTCACCTCGTCGGTGGTGAAGCCCGACTCCGCCAGCTACGTGGTGAACCAGAAGGTGCTGGTGCCGGTGCAGGCCGGAGACCCGCTGCTGTGGAGCCAGTTCGAGACCACCAAGGCGGCCGAGCGGCTGTCGGCCAAGGTGCAGAAGAAGGCCCGCGCGATCACCATCGACGTCGGCAAGTCGTCGTCGGTCGGCGGCTGGGTGCGGCCCAACGATCACATCGACCTGATCGGCACCTTCAAGGATCCCCAGACCAACGAGAACGTGGCGGTCACCCTGCTGCAGAACGTGATCGTGCTCGCCACCGGCAAGGTCACCGGCACCACCAACGTGAACCTGATTCCCGAGAACCAGCGCGACTACAACAACGTCAGCCTGATGGTGATCCCCGAGGAGGCCGAGATCCTCGTCCTCGCCCAGGACCTCGGCGCGCTCACCCTCTCGCTGCGCAACGAGGACGACGTCGACGCAATCGAAGAGCGCGGGCGCGCGACCATCGCCACCCTGCTGTCGGGCCAGCGGATGACGGTGCTGGCCGAGAAGCGCAAGCGGCTGGTGACGGTGATCCGCAACTCGACCACCACCCAGGAAGGCGGCAGCCCGTGATGCTCCTGTTCGCGCTGCTGGTCGCGGCCTCGGCCTTCTTCACCTGTGTCGGCCTGTGGCCCACCCACCGCCAGCGCCTGCTCGAGGGCTGGGCGGCGCAGCGGCTGCGGCAGCGGTTTCGGGCCAACGTCCAAAGGGCCCGGTTGCGCTCGATGAGCTAACCGGTATCTTCGCGGCTCCAGTCTCAGGAGGCTGCTGATGGTTCGCCGGTCACTCTTGCTCGTCGTACTTGCGCTCGCCGGCACCAGCTGGGCCGGCCGCGGAAAGATGATCGAGTTCAAGAACCTGCCCCAGACGGTGCCGGGGCTGGCCAAGCTGCTGAAGACCTCGAAGGACCAGCCGTTTCGCACCGTCGGCGCGCTGGCGCTCGACACGATGCTGCGCGAGCGCGGCCACGAGCTGCTCGAGACGGCCGAGGTCGACCAGGTGCTGGGCGAGGTGCTGCGGGGCCTGTTCAACAACATGGTCGCCGACACCGAGATCTACACCTGGGACAAGGACAACTTCGGCCCCCGCGGAGACATCGTCTGCAAAGAGAAGGTGCTGATCTACCCGGGCCGGGTCAGCCCCACGTTCGAGAAGAAGTACACCGTCAAGGTCCAGGGCAAGCGGGTCGATCGCGGCTACCTCAACCAGGACTGCAGCGTCACCGTCACCGTCGCCAAGACCGACGACGAGTGGCACCAGTGGACCGCCTCGAAGGGCTGGGGGATCAACCCCCACGCGGTGTTCGTCAGCGACAACGTGGCGCGGATCGCCGTCACCCTCTACTCGGCGGGCACCACCCCGGTGCCGACGCCGAAGATCGAGAAGCCGATCTACGTCGGCTTCGCCGCGCGCGAGAAAGAGAACGAGGAGTGGAAGCTGCTCGCGGTCGAGCCGCCCACCTCGCTCGACTACCGCAAGCAGGAGTGCAACGCGTTTCCCCCCGACGCCAAGGCGGGCGAGGCCGAGAAGAAGGCCCGGGTCGCGTTCTGGATGGAGTCGGTGCGAATCCTCAACCCCGCGCGCGAGAGCTTCGTCGGCAACGAGTTCACCCTCTTCTCGATGCCCTCCTCGGGCGCCGACGCGGTCGACGCCAAGGACAAGTGGATGCTCGAGCCGTACCGCAAGTCCGACTCGCCGCTGGTGCGCGCGTCCGCCGAGCTGAAGCTGTCGCGGATGGGCACCGCCACCACCCCCAACGCGCTCGCCGATCTGATCAACCAGGTGCGCCACCCGGCGGCGAAGGGCGAGCTGGTCAAAGAGCTGCTGCGGCTGATCGGCGCCAGGCTCGACGCCTCGGCGCCGCCCAGCGAGGAAGACCAGAAGACCCTGGTGGGCCTGGTCTCCAGCAACCCGCAGGATCCGCCGCGGGTGAAAGAGCTGAAGATCGACGGCGACTGGGCGCGGCTGCGGACCTTCGGCACCAAGGTCGACGGCTACGTGTTCAGGAAGACCACCGACGGCTGGCAGCTGCTCGGGCCGATGCGCTGAAGACCCACCCCGCCTTGCTCCCCGCGCGGGCGAGCCAGACCGTCGGTTACGGCTTCTTCAGCGTCCACACCAGCTGCCCGCGCAGGACGCTGGCGCTCTCGCTGTCGGCGTAGCCGGTCAGCTTCTCGCTCGCCAGCAGCAGCGGCCCGCCTTCCGCGCTCGCCGCCAGCAGCCCCGCCAGCTCGGGCACCGCCAGCACGTCGACCAGCGGCACCTGGGCCAGCGCCCGCGCCAGCCG
>JAGSPQ010000197.1 GCA_018262385.1 Myxococcaceae bacterium
AGACCAGGCCCAGCGCGCCGCCGAGCGCGGCGAGGATCTCCGCGTCGAGGAACGGCTTGCTGATGAAGCCGCTCGCTCCGGCCGCCCGCGCGTCGGCGACGTTCGCTTCCCGCGAGCTGCCGCTGACGATGATCACCGCGATCGCCGCGCCCCAGCTCGCCCGCTTGATCGCCCGGGTCGCGCCCAGCCCGTCGAGCAGCGGCATCTGCAGATCCATCAGCACCGCGTCGGGCAGCCAGGCCTGCGCCACCTCGACCGCCTGCTCGCCGTTCTCCGCCTCTGCCACCACGAAGCCGACCGCCGCCAGCAGCCGAACGAGCATTGCGCGATTTACCGAAACGTCGTCGACCACCAGCACCCGCGGCGGCACGCTGTCCGGCGAGAGGAGAAGGACGGCCCCCATCGGGCCCTCTCACCACGCCCAGCCGCCTGCCGCAACCGGCTTTTGAGCATGGTCAGACCCGCAGCATCGCCAGCGAGTCGTCGGCGACTTCCGCGAACAGGGTGCGCTCGGCCTTCAGCAGCAGGGCGTCGATGCCGCGAGAGGTGGCGGCGCTGATCGCCACTCCGCCCCGATCGGAGATCAGCGCGTCGGCCTCTTCTTCCGAGATCCGATCGATCTTGTTCCACACCAGCAGCCGCGGGCGATCCGACAAGCCCAGCTGGAGCAGGATCTTCTCCACCGACTCGATCTGCTGATCGCGGGCGGGGTCGGCGGCGTCGATCACGTGCAGCAGCAGCGCCGCGTCGTCCAATTCCTCGAGGGTGGCGCGGAAGGCGCTGACCAGGTCTTTGGGCAGATCGCGAATGAAACCCACGGTGTCGGTGATGATCACCTCGTGCTCGCGGGGGAAGCGCAGCCGGCGGCTGGTCGGGTCGAGGGTCGCGAACAGCTTGTCCTCGGTCAGCACCTCCGACCGGGTGAGCACGTTGAGCAGGGTCGACTTGCCGGCGTTGGTGTAGCCGACGATCGAGACCACCGGCAGCTCGTGGCGCTCGCGCGAGCGGCGGCGGGTCTGGCGGTTGACTGAGAGCTGATCGATGCGCTTGTCCAGCTGGCTGATCCGCTCGCGCACCCGGCGGCGGTCGATCTCGAGCTTGGTCTCGCCGGGGCCGCGGCCGCCGATCCCTCCCGCCAGCCGGGAGAGCGAGTCGTCCGACTGCACCAGCCGCGGCATCAGGTATTTGAGCTGCGCCAGCTCGACCTGCAGCTTGCCGTCGGCGCTCTGGGCGCGCTGGGCGAAGATGTCGAGGATCAGCTGGGTGCGATCGAGCACCTTCAGGCTGGTCGCCTCGTTGATTCCCCGCGCCTGCGACGGGTTGAGCTCCTTGTCGAAGATCAGCAGCTCGGCGCCCATCTGCATCGACTTCAGGTTCAGCTCGTCGAGCTTGCCGCGGCCGATCAGGTACCGGGGGTCGACCTGCTTGCGCATCTGCAGCACCTCGTCGACCACCTCGACTCCGGCGGTGCGGGCCAGCTCCTTCAGCTCGACCAGCGAGGCCTCGGTGTTGGCGCGCTTGCCGTCGAGGCAGACGCCGACCAGCACCGCCCGCTCGCGATCGCCGACCTTCCGGGCCCGGGTGGTGAGCGCCAGCTCGTCTTCCAGCGCGGTCATCGTGGCGCCGAAGTCCGGCTGGCCGTCGTGCACGCTGGGCAGGGTCTCCATCCGCCACAGCGCGGCGTCGGCGTTCTGGGGCAGCAGGTGGGCGAAGTGGAGCACCCCCGGCAGCCCGTCGTCCTTCACCCCGATCGCGGCGATCAGATCCAGCCGCAGCAGCGCGAGGTCGGTGAGGTCGTCCTTGGTCAGCGCCTCGGACTTGAGGTGGGTGTGGACGAAGCGCAGGCCGCGCAAGCGGACCTGGCCGGCGCGGCTGCGGCCGATGTCGGGCAGGTCGAGCTTGTGGGCGTTGCCGACGACGACGTGCTCG
Organism: Myxococcaceae bacterium; assembly: GCA_018262385.1. Taxonomy (GTDB): domain Bacteria; phylum Myxococcota; class Myxococcia; order Myxococcales; family Myxococcaceae; genus JAGSPQ01. The sequence goes on from JAGSPQ010000197.1 coordinate 1,930, forward strand.
ATCTCACCCTTGCGGGAGATCAGCACCCCGACCTGGCGGTGAGTCTGGGCCGAGAACTCGCACAGGTGGCGGGCCAGCTCGGGGCTGACGATCTCGTGGACCGACACCCGGCGCTTCCAGGTGTTCTTCAGGTGCTTGAGCTCTGAGGCCTTGAGGCCGAAGGTGTTGCCGAACGGTTCGTTCACGTCTTCCTCCCGTACCACCTAACGTCTGCATTGCGCTGCACCACCTTTTTGAAGGATGAGCCCGACGTGACTGTCTCGAAGGCCAGCCGGGTGGTGGTGAAGGTCGGGACCAACGCCCTCACCCAGGCCACCGGCCGGTTTCACCGCCCCCACCTCGAGCGGCTGGCCGCCGAGCTGCTCGAGCTGGCCCAGACCCGGGAGCTGATTGTGGTCTCCTCCGGAGCGATCGCCTTCGGGGTCGAGCGGCTGAAGCTGGCCGCCCGCCCGCGCGACGTGGTCGGCAAGCAGGCCTGCGCGGCGGTGGGGCAGAGCCGGCTGATGCGGGCGTGGGAAGAGGCGCTCGAGCCGAAGATCGTGGCCCAGGTGCTGCTGACCCACTCCGACGTCCAGGATCGAAGGCGCTACCTCAACGCCCGGCACGCCCTGACCCGGCTGCTCGCCGACGGGGTGATTCCGATCATCAACGAGAACGACACCGTCGCGGTCGACGAGATCAAGTTCGGCGACAACGACACCCTCGCCGGGCTGGTGGCCGGGCTGGTCGAGGCCGACGCGCTGATCATCCTCTCGGACGTCGACGGGCTGTACGACGCCGATCCCCGCACCCACCCCGCCGCGAAACGGATCGCCAAGGTGCCGAAGGTGACCGCGGCGGTGCTGGCGCTGGCGGGCGACTCGGGCAGCGCGGTCGGCACCGGAGGGATGGCGACCAAGGTGCGGGCGGCGGCGAAGGCGAACGAGCAGGGAATCCGCTGCGTGATCGCCGCCGGCCACACCCCCGGCACGCTCACCCGGGTGCTGAACGGAGAAGACGTCGGCACGGTGTTCGAGCCCTCGGAAGATCGCCGCCAGGCGCGCAACGCGTGGATCGCCCACGCGCTCAAGCCGAAGGGCCGGCTGGTGGTCGACGCCGGGGCGCGGGGCGCGGTGGTGGAGAAGAAGAAGTCGCTGCTGCCCTCGGGGGTGAAGGCGGTCGAGGGGAACTTCGCCGCCGGCGACGCGGTCGACCTGTGCGACGAGGCCGGCGCCGTCTTCGCCCGCGGGCTGGCGGCCTACGGCGCCGACGAGCTGCGCCGGCTGGCGGGGAAGAAGAGCGCCCAGATCGAGGCCACGCTGGGTTGGAGGGGGCTCGACGAGGCGGTGCACCGCGACGATCTGGCAGTGCTCGGGTGACGGCCGTTACAGATTGGAGTGATGCCCAGCCCGCTTCACCCGCTCGCCCTGATCGCCGCCCTGCTCGGCGCGGCTGACGTCGGGAACGTGCTGAAGGCGCTGGGAGAGGACGCCCGGGTGCGCGAAAGAACTGCACCCTGCCGCTACCGCGAGACCACCACCATCGAGGAGATCGACCCCGAGGGGAAGGTGCTCGGCCGCGAGGTGCGGGTCTTCAACGTCCAGGTGCGGGGGATGGAGGTCACCCAGCGACAGGTGGTCTCGGTGAAGAAGGAAGGCGAGCCGCTGCCGGATCTGCTCGCCCAGCCCAAAGAGCGCCGGGGCAAGCAGGCGGACCGCAGCCCGCTCCACCCCCAGGCCCAGCCGGACTACCAGTTCGAGCTCAACGACGGCCCGCGCGAGGGCGAGCAGACGGTCACCATCGAGCCGCGGACGCCGGGCAAGGATCGGGTGCGCGGACACGCAGTGGTGGACGCGCGCACCCACCAACTGCGGTCGCTCGAGCTGAGCCCGCTGAAGGTCCCGGTGGTGCTGAAGTCACTGACGACGGGCTTCGAGTACGGCGACACCGCCTGCGGCAGGCTGCCGGTGGCGCTGTGGGTTGAAGGGCAGGGGATCCCGATCCTGATCGAGACCACCTTCCGCTCGCGCAGCGTGCTCGAAGATCACACGCCGGTCGGGGTATCCATGCGGGAGTGAACCCGGTGGCCTTCACCCTGTGGGGGGTCGACCTCACCTGGCTCGAGCTGGGAGGGGATCTCGCGGGCGTCGCCAGCGTCTGGCTGCTCACCCGCCAGAACGTGTGGAACTGGCCGGTGGGGCTGTTGAACACGGTGCTGTTCTTCGTGCTGTTCCTCCAGTCGAAGCTCTACGGCGACGGCGCGCTGCAGGTGTTCTTCTTCGCTCTTGGCGTCTGGGGCTGGTGGTCGTGGGTCCGCAAGGCGGGGCCGACCGAGGGGCCGCCGGTTCGCCGGACCTCGAAGCGCGAGTGGCTCCTGCTCGCGCTCGCCGCGGTGGGAGGAACCGCCGCCGCCGCGCTGTACCTGAAGCGCTTCACCGACTCACCGGTGCCGCTGGCCGACGGCAGCGTCCTCGTGCTCAGCCTCTGCGCCACCTGGGGCCAGGTGAAGAAGCGGCTCGAGTCGTGGTGGATCTGGATCGGCGTCGATGTGATCAGCGTCCCGCTCTACGTGAACCGGAAGCTGTATCCGACCGCCCTGCTCTACTTCCTCTTCGGCTGCCTGTGCGTGCTCGGCCTGCGCGAGTGGACGCGGGCGCACAAGGCCCGGCCGGAATGAGCCGCCCTCGGCACGCGCTGGTACTCGGCAAGTTCTACCCGCCCCATGCGGGCCATCACCTGCTGGTGCGCACCGCCGCCGAGGCCTGCGAGCGGGTGACGGTGCTGGTGCTCGCGGCGAGCGTGGAGAGCATCCCGCTGCCGGTGCGGGTCGGGTGGATGCAGGAGATCCACCGGGCCCAGCCCAACGTGACGATCGTCGGAGGCATCGACGATCACCCGGTCGACTACCGGAGCGACGCGGTGTGGCGGCTGCACGTCGAGCTGTTCCAGCAGTTGCTGGGCGCGCCGGTCGACGCGGTGTTCACCTCGGAGCCGTACGGCGAGGAGCTCGGCCGGCGGCTGAACGCGAAGGCGGTGTGCGTCGACCTGGGACGAAGCGCCTTTCCGTACTCGGGCACCGCGGTGCGCGCGGATCCGGTCGGCACCTGGGACGCGCTGGCCGAGCCGGTGCGGGGGTGGTTCGCTCGCCGGGTGGTGCTGGTCGGCGCCGAGTCGACCGGCAAGACCACCCTCGCCGAAGAGCTGGCCGGGGCGCTGCGGCGGCGCGGGGGCGCGCACCGGCTGACCCGCTGGGTCCCCGAGGTCGGCCGGGAGGTGACTGCGCAGAAGCTCGCCCGCCTCGGAGCGAGCGCCGCGCCGGAGGACGTCAGCTGGCAGAGCGCGGACTTCGTCGCGATCGCCCAGGCGCAGTCGGAGCGCGAGGACGCGCTGGCGCGGCTCGGCGGCCCGGTGCTGGTCTGCGACACCGACGCGTTCGCGACCGGGATCTGGCACGAGCGGTACCAGGGCGTGCGGTCGACCGAGGTCGAGGCGCTCGCCACCGCCCACCCGCTCTACCTGCTCACCCACCCCGACGACGTGCCGTTCACCCAGGACGGGCTGCGGGACGGCGAGCAGATCCGCGATTGGATGACCGCGCGCTTCGTGCAGCGGCTGGAAGAGACGCAGCGCCGGTACGTGCTGATCCGCGGCGGGCGGGACGAGCGGCTGCAGCGCTGCCTTCTGGCGATCGATCAGCTGCTCGCCGAGGGGTGGAGGCTCGCCGACCCGTTGGGCTAGCCTGCCTGGCCCATGGCCCCCGTCAGCGGCAGGAAGTTCCTCGATCAGCAGTTGGTCGAGATCAAGCGTCGCACCCAGGCCGGCGACAGGGTCGCGGTCAGCTTCGACATCGACAACACGCTCTTCGACACCCGCGGCCGCGCGTTCGCGATCGGCAAGGACTTCGACAAGGCGAACCACACCACCTACTTCACGGGCAAGACGGCGAAGGGGATGGGCAATGACGCAAAGGAGACGGCGGGCCTCGTCGGCATGAGCGTCGCGGACGCGAAGAAGTTCAGCGCGTTCTGGTTCCGCAACTTCTTCAAGGGCGAGAACTACCAGAACGACCTCACCATCAAGCAGACGGTGACGCTGGCGAAGAAGGCCGCGGCCGCGGGCGCCGACGTCTATTACGTGACCGCCCGCACCCAGAGCGAAGAGGCGTTCACCATCAAGCAGCTCACCCAGGCCGGGCTCACGGGGGTCGACGACAAGTTCGTCGTGAGCAAGGCGAAGATGAAGGACAAGACGCCCGAGTACAAAGCGGGCGAGTTGGCGAAGATCGCCCACAACTACGACTTCGTCCCCTGGTTCATCACCGAGAGCCGGCAGGACATCCGCGGCGTGCAGAGGCTCAACGCGCCAGTGACGTCGGTGCTGCTCGAGACGAAGTTCAGCGGCACCGGCACCGTCTCCGACGAGACGCCGATCTGGAAAGTCGACGTGAAGTAGTCGGCGGCAGCGACTGCCCGGCGGCCCAGCGACTTCAGCAGCGCGGCGTGCTGCGCCGGCGGCAGCGCGGGCGGCGCCACTTGCGGCAGCGAGGCGGTGGGCGTTGTCGTCGAAGTGCTGCTTCCAGGTAGACCAATTCATGGCCCGAGGAGAACGCACCAGTTGACCTCGGCTTCGCGGGAAGGCAGCGAGCGGTCTGAGCGCCTCAGCAAGCGGTCGGTGCAAAAATCAAGCGGCGCGCCCGAGGAGGAACCAAATCGACGGCGTCAAGCTGGGTCGGCCCTTGTTTCGGTTTCGCCCAAGGCATTTCATTTGCGAGTCCGAGTCGCTTCGGAGGGCACCGGGCGCTCCCCGCCCACCTCCGGGTGGTCAACGGAGTGCAGATCTGCGCCGCGGTAGACGTGAACGCCGCGCTGGAGGGCTTCGTCCGGGTGTCGTTCCGGGGCACCGACCTGTCGCCGATGAAGGCGGCCGACCTGCTCGAGCTGTTCGTGAAGGGCCACTTCCCGTTCACCGCCAACAGCGAGTGGGAAGTCGAGATCGACGGGCGCCGCTGGATTCACTTCTCACGGCGCTACACGTCGCGCGGCCTGCACGCGTAAGTTCTCGCGCACATGCGCGTGCTCTGGCCGTTGATCGCGTTGGGACTGGCGGGGTGTGTCACCGCCGCAGAGAACACCTTCGCCGACGACGGCAAAGAACGGCCGGCGGCGAAGCCCCAGGGCCGGCTCGAGGGGCGGGTCTACGAGTTCCGGGATCCGGAGACTCCGCTGCGCGGCGCGAAGATCACCGTCGCCGACAAGCAGACGGTCAGCGATGCCGACGGCGCGTTCGTGATCGACGCGCTGCGCGACGGCGAGGCCGAGCTGGCGATCACCCTCCCCGGTCACCGCGCGGTGAAGGAGCGGATCACCCTCCCCTGCCCCGAGGTGCTGCGGATCGGCCTCCACAGCACCGGCACCATCACCGTCGAGCTGCCCACCAGCGCCGACTACAAGGCCCGGCTGGCGCTGCGCCGCAACGGAGTCGACGAGGCCGCGTTCAACGGAGAGCTGCTCGACGGCACCTACCAGGTGGCGCTGGAGCTGGAGCACGTCGGCGAGTGCCGCTGGCGCCGCACCGCAGAGGCCGAGGTGGACCTGGTCGACGGCGAGCAGCGCAAGCTCGACCTCAGGTTCGAGCCGCCGATGACGCTCTCGGGTGAGGTGAAGGACGGGAAGAAGAAGCCGGTCGCCGGCGCGAAGGTGATCGCCTCGCGGGTGTTCGAGCACAACTCGCTGCTGAAGATTCTGCAGGATCCGACCACCGGCTTCCTCGAGGAGAGCCGCTGCGTCACCGACGCCTTCGGCCGCTTCACGCTCGAGGGCCTCGAGTCCGGCAAGTACCACGTGCTGGCGTTTCACCCCGACCACCCGCCGATCTCGCTCGACGCCGAGGCCGGCGAGCAGTCGATGAAGTTCAGCCTCGTCGTCCCGCCTCCGGAGAAGACCCCATGATCGCTCTGCTCGTCGCCCTCGCCCTGTCGAACATGCCGCCCCCCGCGCCCGACACCTGCAAGGACACCGGCGTCGGCACCAAATGCAAGACCCGCAGCTGGACGGAAGGGGTCTGCGTGAAGAGCCAATGTCCGCAGACCACCTTCAGCAAGGCCGGCTCGAAGACGGTGATGGTCGACTGCCTGGTCTGCCAGCCGCCGGGTGCCGACGGCGGGACGAAGTGAGGCGCGCCGCCGCCGCCGCCGGGTTGCTCGCTTCCCTGGCGTGGGCGGACATTCCTCCTTCCGACAGCGAGGGCTGCCGCGGCGCGAAGGCCGGCGCGAAGTGCAAGACCGACCGGCAGCAGCCCGGCACCTGCGTGAAGAGCACCTGCACCCAGAACGACTACTCGGACGGGCCGCCGCCGAAGCAAGTCACCGTCGAGTGCCTCGTCTGCGCCGGCAGCCCGACCGACGCCGGAGCGAAGAAGTGAGCCGGGCAGCCGGAGCGCTGCTGGGGACGCTGCTCGCCGCGACGGCGTGGGCGGCATTCGCCCCACCCGACACCGCGGGCTGCCGCGAGAAGTTCGACAAGGTGGCGTGCCTCACCGACACCGGCCTCAAGGGCACCTGCCACAGCCGGCCGGTCAACACTCCGGACTTCAGCGTCCCCGGGCCGCCGAAGTTCAAGGTCCTCCCGACGATGGTCTGCGTCGCGACCGAGACGAAGTACTCGATCAAGGACGTGCTCGGGGCGCTGCTCGCAGGGGCGGTGGTGTTCGCGCTGTTCATCTACAACATGTTTCGCCGCCGCACGCTGGCCGACCACCTGTGACGCCTGCCGTGCTGCTCGCTCCGGTCGACTCGCTGCGAAGCGCGCTGCTGCGGCCGTGGGGCACCTCGCTGCGGCCGCTGCTGCTGTCGCGCGCGCGCCGGGTCGGGTGGATCGGCGCCTTCGGAGTCACCGTCGCGTTCGCGATCGCCTGCGGCTTTCCGCTCTGGGGCCTGGCGCTGGGGCCGGTGGTGCTCGGGGTGCCCCACGTGCTGGCCGACCTGCGCTACCTGGTGGTCCGGCCCGGGCTGCATCGGCGCGCGCCGCTGCTGGTGCTGGCGGGGCTGCCGCTCGCGTTCGCCGCGCTCGAGCCGCGGGTCGAGCTGGGCCTGCTCGCCGCCGCCGGAGCGGTGCTCGCCGCCCGCGCCGGCTGGCTTCGCAAGGCGCTGCTGCTGGGGGTGCTCGGCGGGGCGCTGGCCGCGGCGTGGAACCACGGCTTCGTCGCGCAGCTCGTGCTGCTCCACGTCCACAACCTGATCGCGCTCGGGCTGTGGTGGTTCTGGCGAAAGCGCAGCCGCGCCGCCTGGCTGATTCCCCTGCTGTGCGCGGCGGGGACGATCGCGATCTTCGCCGGCGCCGCCGAGCCGGTGCTGAACCTCACCGGCGGCTGGTCCGGGCCGGCCACCGGGAACACCTTCGGCGAGGAGGTCGAGACCTACGCGCCGCTGCAGACGCCGGGGCTGGCGCTGCGGCTGCTGCTGGCGTTCGTCTTCCTCCAGGCGGTGCACTACCTGGTCTGGCTGCGGCTGGTGCCGGAGGATGATCGCGCCCGGCCGGCGCCCCGCACCTTCACCGCGTCGTGGAACGCGCTGCGGTCCGACTTCGGCCTGCTGCCGCTGCTGGGGGTCGGGGCCGCGGCGCTGCTCGTGGCGCTGTGGGGTGCCTTCGACCTGGCGGCCGCGCGCGACGGCTACCTGCGGCTGGCCGGCTTCCACGGCTACCTCGAGCTGGCGGTGGGAGCGCTCTGGCTGGCCGAGGGGCGGCGGTGATCTCCGCCTGGCTGGTCGGCTACCTCTTCACCCAGGCGATCGAAGTCCCGCTCTACCTGCGGGTGACCCGCCTGAAGGTGGCGGTGCTGGCCAGCACCCTCACCCATCCGATCGTCTGGTTCGTCTTTCCCGCGGTGTGGCCGGGCGGCTACGTGAGCATGCTGATCGCGGCCGAGCTGTTCGCGTGGGGAGCCGAGGCGCGGTGGCTGCAGCGCCACGGCGTGCACCGCGCGGCGCTGTGGTCGTTCATCGCCAACGGCGCCAGCTTCTGCATCGGGCTGGCGCTGCGGAGATCGTTCGGAATTCCCTGACCGGCTCGCAGCTCAGGCCCCGGCTCACCCGCGCGCGTCGGGATCCGCGGCGGGCTGCGGAGCGGGCCGGGTGCGCTCAGACAAGGCCCGCCCGAGCAGGGCGACGATCTCCTCGTACGAGTACGGCTTGCCGTGGAAGTAGGGCGTGCCCACCATCGACGCGACCTCAGCCAGACTGGGGATTCCCGACAGCAGGATGATGGGGACGTCTTCGAGCCCCATGTCGTGAACGAACAACCGGTAGGCCATGCCCGGACCGTCGAGGATGGGCATCTCGACGTCCAGGATCGCCACCTCCGGGGTGTGCTGCTGGGCGAGCCAAAATCCCTCCTCGCCGTTGTAGCCGACGCGCACCTGGTGCCCCTCGAGCTCCAGCAACTCGGCGAGCGCCTGGGCCCCGTCGAGGTCGTCGTCGACGATCAGCAAGTCCGCCATCACATCCTCCAGAGAAGTCCTCTACCTACGCCGGAGCGGGCCGGCCGCTCGCCTCGCCGGGGGCGACCGGCTGGGCCGCGGGTGCCCCGAGGGGAATCGCAAACCGAAAGCGTGCGCCGCCTCCGGGCAGGTTCTCGGCCCAGATGCGGCCGCCGTGCGCCTCGATGATGTTCCGGGCGATGAACAGGCCCAGCCCGGTTCCCTTGGCGCCGTGGAGCTCATGCTTCCAGAAGCGCTCGAACAGGTGGGGCAGGTCCGCGACGGCGATCCCCGGGCCCGAATCCGACACCGAGAACCAGATGCCGTCCTGCTGACGCTCGAGCGAGATCGCCACCCAGCCGCCCGGGGGCGTGAACTTGAGCGCGTTCCCGACCAGGTTCGACAACACCTCCACGATCCGCTCGCGATCCGCCTGAATCGTGAGCCCCGGTTCCCCCGGAGTTGCCTTGAGCTCGACGTGCTTCGACTGGGCGACGTTGGTGAACATCTCGAGCGTGTCGTGCAGCAACCGCTGCGCGTCGCAGGGCGTGGGGCGGATCGAGAACTTGCCGGCCTCGATGGTGGCCACGTCGAGCATGGTCTTGATCAAGAACTCCATCCGCATCGCGATGCTCTCGATCGCCTTCGCC
>JAGSPQ010001022.1 GCA_018262385.1 Myxococcaceae bacterium
AGCAGCTCGGGCTTGCCCGACTCGGCGAGCCGGTACGGCCCGGTTCCCTGCAGCTTCCCGCCATCGCCCCGGCGGCAGATCCCGGTCGAGGGCAGCGCCAGCATCCGCAGGAAGAAGGCGCGCGGCTCCTTCAGCCGGATCTCGAGCGTCTGATCGTCGAGCACCTCGATGCCGGTGACTTCCTTCGCCTGCCCGTTGCCCCAGGCGTCCGCTCCTTCGACGTCCTTGAGCAGGCCGACGTCGGGCGAGCCGACCTTCGGATCCAGCAGCCGCTCGAAGTGCTCCTTCACGTGGCGGGCGCTGAACGGCACTCCGTCGTGAAAGAGGATGTTGCGGCGCAGGTAGAAGCGGTAACGGCGCGCGGTCGGGTCCGCCTCCCAGCGCTCGGCCAGATCCGGCACCAGCGCCCCTTCCTCGAAGCGCAGCAGGGTGGAGAAGACCGAGGCGGAGACCTCGGCCAGCTGCAGGTCGGCGTCGAGCCCGTCGGCCTCGTGGGCCAGCTGCTCGACCGTGCGCGAGAGCCCGTCGGCGATGCGGGTCACCTTCCGCGCGTCCTCGCGGACCTCGGCGACCTCCTCTCCAATCTCGGCGTCGCCCCGCGCCAGCACCGCCTGCGCGCCACGGATCTCGTCGATTGCCGCGGTCAGCCGCAGCACCGAGTCGGACAGCTCGCGCCCGGTCTTCACCTGCGCGTCGGCCTGGGTCGCCGCCTCGTGCGCGGTCTTTGCCATCTCCTGGGTCTGCCGGCCCAGCGCCTTGCCTTCGTCGAGCTGCGAGGACGACAGCCGGGTCACCTCGGCCACCCGCTCCGACACCTGCTTGCTCGCCTCGACCACCCGGCTGCCCTGCTCTTCGAGCCGCGCGGTCTCGGCGACGGTGGCCTCGACCGCCGCGAAGGTGCGCTGGGTGATGCTGCGGATCTCCTTGAGCGCGACCGCCGCCTTGTCGCCCTGCAGCACGCCCGCGGTCGCCTGGTCCTTCGCGTCGGTGACCAGCGCGACCGCCTTCTCCACTCCGTCGCGCACCCGCTTGATCTGCTGGCCGATCTCGCGCGTCGAGCGCGCGGTGCGCTCGGCGAGCCCGCGGACCTCGGTGGCGACGACCCCGAACGCCTTGCCGCTCTCTCCGGCCTGGCTGGCGATGATCGCCGCGTTGAGCGCGAGCAGGTTGGTCTGATCCGCGATGTCCTGGATGACGTCGATCACCCGGCCGATCTCGAGGCTGTTCCTTCCGAGCGCGTTCACCAGCTCCATGCTGCGTTTGACGGTGTCTTCGATCCGGTACATCGCCTTCACGCTGTCGGCCACCAGCGCTTCGCCCCGCTCGGCGGTGTTGGTCACCTCGCGCGCCAGGCTGCCGGTCTCTTCCGCGCGGCGGCGCACCGAGTCGATGCCGCCCTCGACCGAGGCGACGTAGTCGGCGGTCTGCTGGGCGAACGCGGTCAGCACCGTGCCTGCCGACACCACGCCCGCGGCGCGATCGGAGACCGCCTCCACCTTCTCGCTGGTCTTGCGCGCGGCGGCATCGAGCTTCTGCAGCGCGGTCGCCACCTGCTCGATCCGCTCGGTCATCTCGGTGAGCGCGCCGGTGGTCTCCTGCGCGAACGCCTCGAGCTGGTTCACCCGCTTGCCGGCACCCGAGAGGCTCTCGCCCATGCTCGACACCGCGGTCTGCGAGCGGTCCGCCGCCGCCTGCTGCCGCCGCGCCGCCTCGAGCAGCGCGCGCGCCTCGGTCTCGACGTCCCGGCTGGTGCGGTGCAGGTTCTGGGTCACCCGCTGCACCTGGGCGAGCGCGCGCCGCAGCGACAGCGTCAGCCGCTGCAGCTCGGTGTCCTCGTCGCGGCGGCTGCTGGTCGCCCGGGTCAGATCTCCGGCGGCGAGGCGATCGAGCTGCACCCGCAGCCGCTCGGCGCGCCGCTGGGCCCACTGGAACCAGGTGAGGTAGCCGAAGAGAGTGAAGGTGCTGGTGGTGCAGCCGACCAGCACCAGCCACGCTCCCGGCGGCAGCGGCATGAACGTGGACAGCAATACGCCCGCCAGCAGACCCGCAGCCAGGCCACCGCCAAGTCCGAATGCGAACAGGTACCGCCGCTTGCCCATGAACGCGGCGGACCTTAACGCTTTCGGCGAGACTTGAGGCGTGCTGCCTCTGGTGACTTTCTTCCTGTTGTTCGCCGCGCCCGCCGCTTCGGACGACCGCTTCGTCCACTTCCTCGGCGGCGTTCCGGTCGGAGAAATCCGCCTGATCCGAACCGGCCCTTCGTACACCTACCTCTCGCAACATTTTTTCCGCGGGGGCCAAAGCGCGACCAAGCGCTTCTCGCCCCCTGGCGAGGACCCGACGGTCTGGGCCTCCGAGTCGCTGCTGGCGCCGCACCCGGCGGGTTGTTGGCCGGTGGAAGACGAGCTCACCCGCCAGCGCGGCGAGGTCTGCGTCACCCAGGCCGGCGCGATCACCCAGGGGACGCTGCTGGGAAAGCCCTTCACCGCCCGCTACCAGGGCAAGGCGCTGACCGAGCTGGCGGTGGGCGAGTCGCGCTTCGTTCGCCGCGAAGGGGCGGTGGCCTACGGCGATCCGTTCGGCGAGGGGCTGGTGCTGACTGGCAACGGCCCTGCACTCGCGCTCACCCCGGCGATCAAGGGAGCCCGGCCCGCGAGGCCCAAACCATCCGGTGAGAACCAGGACTGCCTGGCGGCCGCCAACGGCTTCGTCACGGAGCATCCGGAGTACGAGGTGGT
>JAGSPQ010000198.1 GCA_018262385.1 Myxococcaceae bacterium
ACCTGCGCCTGGAACACCTTCGAGACGTTCGGCATCATCGCGATCACCGCCGGCGGCAGCAGCGCGGTGATGTTGTTCACCGAGCTGGGCTGAGCGGTGGCGCCCGGCAGCAGGCCCGGAATCGCGTTGAGCGCCTGCAGCACCGAGACCGTGCTCTGGGTCCTGTAGCTGAACGCGAGCGCGAGGTCCTTGCGCAGCAGCCCCTTCGCCTCCAGCGCATCGAACATCGGCTTGAGCGCGGCGCGGGCCGGCTCGAGCGCGGCCGCCTGGGCATCCGAGACACCACTGATGGTGCTCTTGCCCGCGTCGACCAGCGACGCCTTGCTGCGCATCAGCGCGAACGCCGGAGCCGCCATCACCCGACGGCCCTTGGTGTCGCGAAGGCCGGTGGTGAGCCAGGCGGCGTAGTTGGTCTTCTCCTCCAGCGGCCGCTGGGGGATGAACTGCAGCTGCTGCGGAGCGGGCGTGATCGCCCCCCCGTCAGGGAAGAAGACCCCGGTGCCGCCGTCGGCCAGCTTGCTCGAGCCGCAGCCGAGGCACGCAGCCACCACCGGCTGCAGCGCGCCCGTGGCCGCGAGCTTGGCGAAGCCCGTCGTGCCCCCGTCCATCGAGAGGGGATCAATCTGGTCCAGATCGATCGCCCCGCGGACGTCGGAGTTCTCCGAGACCGCCATCGCCGTCAGCGAGAACCCGTCGAGGGTGTTGAGCCCCATGATCAGCTGCTGCTGGGTGCCCGCGGTGGTCGGAACCGGCAGGTTGACCTTGGTGCCGCCGTCGGCGAGCGGAACGGTGAGCAGGTTGTTCGGGAAGGGAATGATCGCCGCCGCGGGGTCGAAGGTCGCCTCGGGCTGGTTGACCGTGCGGAAGACCCACATCAGCGCGACAACCTCGCGCGGAACGCCCAGCTCGTCGTCGAGCAGGTCGAGCACCGGCTTGAGGCCCCGGCGCACCGCCTCGAGCCCGACCGCCTGGGCGGTCGAGAGCGGGGCGGCGGTGATCGCCGGCTTGCACTCCGCCGAGGTCAGATCGGTGCAGGTGACCAGCGAGCTGGCGCTGCGCGCGAGCGCCCAATACTCGGTGCCGACCACCGTGCCGCCGCCGACCCTCTTCACGCCGGCCTTGCCGCCGACCACCACCAGCGCCAGCGACTGGCTCTTGCCCCAGGTTCCATTCGGGGGAGCAATCTTCAGCGTCTTGGTGACCGGGTCGTAGCTGACAGTGGGAGGCTCCGGGAGCTCGGCCAGGCCGCCATCGGCCGCGGGGACGAGCGGAACGACGAACACCGTCTTGTCGGTGATCGACGCGGGGTCGAGATCGCCGCTGATCACCTCGGCAGTGCCGGTGGCCGAGACGGGGAAGCCGTTGAGGGTGTTGAGGTAGTCCTTGGTGAACTCCTGCTGCGCCGCGGAGCTCAGCGGATCAACCGGCGCGTTCACCAGGCCGGTCGTGCGATCGATCGCCAGGTCGTTGGGCGTCGGCACCTTCGGCGGCATGGCGGAAGGGTTGAACTGCATCTGGGTGAAGCTGGTCGCCTTGAAGGTCCACGCGATCACCACGTCGGTGCGCGGCACCTGGCTGGTGGCCACCACCTTGTCGATCAGCGGCTTGTACTTCAGCCGCAGCGCCTCGAGCCGCTTCGCCGAGGCGGTCTGGTCGGCCAGCCGCTTGGCCGCGTCGTCCTTGATCGGCGAGGGGATCAGCTCGGTCGCGGTGGTGCAGTGCGTCCCGCCGTCGCCGTGACACTCGAGCAGCGAGCCTTCCGAGCGGATGAACGCCCAGGTCGCGCTGCCGACCACCTTGCGGTCGTCGCCGCCCTTCACCCCCGAGTTGCCGCCGATCACCGCGATCCCGTAGGTGTGGCCCGGCTTCCAGCCGCCGGACGGAGGCGCGATCGCGATCTTCCCCGGCGCCGCCGCGTCGCCCGTCTGCACGTTGGCGATCCCGCTCGGCGTCACTTCGCTCAGCCCGTCGGTGACGTCGAACACCTTCACCGACGAGGGGCCGACCGTCGACGCCTTCAGCTCGGCATCGAAGGTGGTCGAGGCGCCCGAGCTCAGCGGGAAGCCGTCGAGGGTGTTGAGGTACTTGTAGAACTCCTTGTCCGCGGCCGTGGCGTTGGCCGGAACCGGCACCGCCAACAGGCCAGTGGCCGGGTTGGTCGCCAGGTCGTTGGGCGAAGGAACGACGGCCGGCACGGCAGACGGATCGAACCGGGCGACGATCAGATTCGGCGGCGGCACGTTGGCAATGTCTGGCGTACACCCGAGCCAGGAGAGGCAGGCGATTGCGACGGCAAGCTTCTTCATTGGGGAGTCCTCGTTGCGGTGGAACAGGAGGCGGCGCGCTCATAGCAAACTGCAAACCAGCGAGTTTGATTATTGGCGTTGGAAGACCGGCGGCGGGTTAGATACCCGCCGTGTCATTCGTCCTCGTCTACCTGCGGCTCTATGCGCGGTGTTTTGCGCTCGCCTTCCAGGGCATCGCAAAAAATGCGTGGACCCTGGTTCTGCCGATGGGGCTGGGGGTCGCCTACCTGCTGCTGGCGGTGCCGCTGTCGGCCCTCGGCCCGCTGGCGGGGATCTTCCTGCGGCTGGCGCTCTACTTCGGCTTCAGCAGCTACCTCTATTTTGCCGCCGGGACGGTGGCGAACCAGAAGGTCGATCTGTCTGATCTGAAGAAGAGCTTCCTCGCCTACTTCTGGAGCCTGATGGGGTTGTTCTTCGTGCTCTGGATCGTCGAGATCATTCTGGGTGCGGTGCTGGGCCAGAACCCCAACCGGGCGGTGATCTTGCGCGGCGTCGACCTGATCGCGTTCATCGTGCTCAACCCGGCGCCCGAGATCATCTACCTCAAGGGCACCCGGGGCGGCACCGACACCATCAACCGCAGCGTGCGGTTCATCCAGGAGAACTGGATCGAGTGGTTCATCCCCAACGGGCTGATTGGCTATGGCGCGTACCTGGCGGTGACCCGGCTGTCCGCGCTGCCCACCGCTTTGGCGATCGTGGCGGCGCTGTTCGCCGGCGCCGCGTTCCACGTGGTGATGGTCTTCCGCGGGCACCTGTTCGAGGCGCTCGACGGCAGCACCCACCGGCAGCGGATGTTCAAGTACGGCCGGAAGGACGCCGCTTAGTCAGTCTTCGGCGGCGACGAGGTGGAAGTCGGGGATCTCGCGCCGCATGTAGTCGCGCATCCGGCCCACCAGCGCCGACTCGATCTGGCGCGCGCGCTCGCGGCTGACGCCCCACTGCGAGCCGATGTCCTGCAGCGTCAGCGGCTCGTCCGACATCAGGCGCTTGTCGAAGATGAACCGCTCTTTGTCGCTCAGCGTCTTGGCGAACAGCCCGAGCTTGGTCTTGAACAGCTCGCGCAGCTGCTCGTTGCCGAGCTTCTCTTCGGCGCCGATCGCGTTCGAGGGCAGCGCCCGGTCGGCGCGGCTGTTCCGCCCGTCGTCGTCGCCCGGCTTCATCGGCGCATCGAGCGACAGCTCGTCGTGCCCGAGCCGCTGATCCATGTCGACCACGTCCTGCTCGGTGACGTTGAGGCGCTGGGCGAGCAGCTTGGGGGTGACCTCGAAGCCCTGGTTGCGCAGCCGCTCCTGTTCCTGGCGCAGCTTGAAGAACAGTTTCCGCTGGGCCTCGGTGGTCCCCAGCTTCACCATCTTCCAGTTGTCCATGATGTAGCGAAGGATGTACGCGCGGATCCACCAGGCCGCGTAGCTCGACAGCTTCACCCCCCGGCCCGGATCGAACTTCTTCACCGCCTGCATCAGCCCGACGTTCCCTTCCTGAATCAGGTCGAGCAGCTGAATCGGATTGCGGTGGTACTCGTGGGCGAGCTTCACCACCAGCCGCAGGTTGCTCGCCACCAGCCGGTAGGCCGCCTTGACGTCGCCGGTGGCGCGGAACTGCTCGGCCAGCGCGATCTCCTCTTCCCGGGTCAGCAGCGGGTGCTTGATCACCTCGGCCATGTAGGCCTGGAGCGGATCGCGGCGCGCCAGCTTCGAGTCGGGGTCGTCCTCGTCGGCGACCTTCAGCACCAGCGCCCCGCCGGCGTCGATCTCTTCCAGCTCTTCGGCCGGGGGCTCGATTTCCTCAGTGTCGTCGGCCGTGAGCGCAGGCCTGGCCGGCACGTCCTCGACGAGCTCGGCCTCCACCACGTCCTTTTTTCCCCGCCGAGCCATCCCGCCCATCAATAACGCAAAGCCGCGCGAAGGCCCATTGCTCGTGCTACAGGAATCAAGCAATGAGCAATCAGCCTCTTCCCATGCCCAGTGGTGAAGCCGACCGCGACCAGGAATACGTCGCCGACGTCAGCTTCGACTCGCTCGGGCTCTCTCCCGAAGTTCGAAAAGCAATCGCCGAGCGGGGTTACACCCACCCCACCCCGGTCCAGGCCAAGGCGTTCGCGCCGGTGATGGAAGGAAAGGACGTGATCGTCCGCTCCAAGACCGGCACCGGCAAGACCGCCGCGTTCGGCATTCCGCTGCTCGAGAAGATCGCGATGGGCGAGCGGAAGATCAAAGCCCTGATCATGTGCCCCACCCGCGAGCTGGCGATGCAGGTCGCCGCCGAGCTGACCGAGCTGGCCAAGTACCGCGACGTCCACGTGACCGCGATCTACGGCGGCGCCTCGATGAAGGTGCAGGAAGACGCGCTCGAGGAAGGCAGCGCGATCATCGTCGGCACCCCCGGCCGGGTCTACGACCACATCCAGCGCAAGAACATGAAGCTCAGTGACTGCGCCTTCGCCGTGCTCGACGAAGCCGACGAGATGCTCAACCAGGGCTTCTACGAAGAGGTCACCCGGATCCTCGACTGTCTTCCGAAGACCCGGCAGGTGCTGCTGTTCTCCGCCACCGTCCCCGAGGACATCCAGCGGCTGATCTCGAAGTACACCACCGACGCCCAGACCCTGCTGCTGTCGGGCGACGTCTTCACCGTCGATCACATCCAGCACGTCAAGTACGACGTGTCGGAGGCGTACCCCAAGCCGCGCAACCTCATCTACATGCTCGAGATGGAGGAGCCGGACAACGCGATCGTCTTCTGCAACACCCGCAGCGACACCGAGCTGGTGACCGCGGTGCTCAACCGCAACGGGTTCGACGCCGAGATGCTCAACGGCGATCTGCCGCAGAAGGAACGCGAGCGGGTGATGGCGATGGTGAAGCGGGGCGAGGTCGCCTTCATGGTGGCCACCGACCTGGCAGCGCGCGGCATCGACATCTCGGATCTCGGCCACGTGATCAACTACACCCTGCCCGAGGATCCGGCCGTCTACCTCCACCGGGTCGGCCGCACCGGTCGAATCGGCAAGAAGGGAGTGGCGCTGAACCTGGTCTCCGGCCGCGAGTTCTCCCAGTTCTCGACCCTCGAGAAGAAGTACGGGATCGTGTTCGAGAAGCGCGAGATGCCGAGCCCCGAGCTGGCGGTGACGATGTGGACCGATCGCCACGTGAAGGAGCTCAAAGAGGCCGCGTCGGGGACCATCTACGAAGGGTTCCTCGGGCTGGCGAGCGAGCTGAAGAAGCGCCCGGACGCCGACGAGCTGATCGCGCTGATGCTGAAGAGCTTCTTCAAGGAGCTGCGCAAAGAGAAGCTCCAGCACGGCGGCGGGGAAGCGCCCGCGCCGGCGCCGCACAAGTTCGAGAAGCTGCGCCCGCACGAGAAGCGGTACGCGACCGGGAAAGACGAGCGCCCTCCCCGCGGCCGCGGTGGCGAGAGCCGCCCGTTCCGTGAGCGCGGCGGCCGCCCTGAGGCCAAGACCGAGCCCGAGCGCTCCGAGCTGCGCGCGGTTCAGCGCCCGGCGGAGGCCCCCGAGGCACCGGCCGCCTCCGACGCGCCGACTCCGGCCGAGGCCAGCGCCCCGATCGTCCGCACCTCTCCCCCGCGCAAGCCGTCGGGCGGCAAGAAGCTGACCGATCGCGAGCTGTTCGAAGCGCTCCAGCGCGGAGAGACGCCGCCGATCGCCGACCCCACCACCGACGAGCATCCGGCGGTGGCCGAGAACGAAGTGCGGGCGACCCGCAGCTCCCACTCGTCGAGCAGCAGCGAAGTTCGCGCCACCCGCGAGCCGCGCGAGAGCCGGCCTTCGCGTGAAGATCGCGAGCGCCGCCCGCGCCGGGAACGGAGCAAGAGCGAGGTCGCTCCCCCCGCGCCCGGCCAGGTCCGGCTGTGGCTCAACCTCGGGACCCTCGACGGCCTCGACCCGGCCACCCTCACCCAGGCGATGGAAGCGGCCGGTGCTCCGACTGGGAAGCTCCAGCGGGCGGACGTGCTGCGCAGCTTCAGCTACCTGTTCGTCGCGGAAGAAGACGTGGCGGGCTTCGAAGCGACCGCCGGGAAGAAGCAGGGCGAGAAGTCGATCAAGATCGAGCGGGCGAAGAAGTAGTCGCCCCGGAGTCTGCAGGGGGCGGGCCCGGAGCGCCGGCCGCGGATGGCTTGCCCGCTTCTGTGGCGGCCTTGTTCGCGGGCCGGTGCAGCGCTTGGTTCGGTGTGCCGGCCCTGGGCGTTGGAGCGCGTTGTCGGACTGCGTCAGCTTCGTGGTGCCTGGGGACTCGGACCGCTCGACCGAGGTCCGGTCAGCGACGAGGTGACGCGAGACTCTTCCTCGCGGTGGGTGCGCCGCGTTTCTCGCCGGTACGTGGGGGTGATCGTTGCCAGTGATCATTGTTGATCTCTGGCAACGGCCGTCGAGCCGCGGACCCAACGCCCCATCGAGCACCGGCCCGACGAGTCGGTGGTTCGACCTCACCGGAGCAGTCTGACTCCGGATGCCGGTGCGACCCGAGCTGGGGACTAGGCGGTCGGGGCTTCGACGCCGGGGACCAGCGCCTGTTCGCGGTTTCCACTCAGGCCCCACGCCTGCAGCAGGCTGGAGACGCCGACGTAGAGGAAGCCGAGCTGGAACAGGATCAAGAACGGCAGCGAGGTGTAGACCGAGTTGTCCCAGGCGAACCAGACCGCCCAGGTGAAGTAGGCGCCGAACGTCAGCTCGACGTACGGCATCCAGCTCGCCTTCCCGCGGTACGACTTGGCCACCTTCAGCGCGTTGCGGCCTTCGGCGCCGGTCTTCGGAGTGCGGGTGAAGCCCGACTCCTGCTTGAAGAGCGCCTCGACCACCGCCTTGGCGTTGTTGATCGCCATCCCCAGCCCGAGGCTCATCAGGAACGGGAGGTACTTCACCCGGTCCCACCAGCCGCGCCCGAGCTCCCGCTGGGTGGCGATGTAGAAGAAGGTGACCGAGAGGGTGGCCGCGATGCAGAACGGCAGATCGAGGAACAGCGTCCCGTAGAGGCCGTGCTCGAAGCGCACCACCATCGACAGCGGCATCAGCACCGACAGCAGCACCATCAGCAGGTACGCCATGTTGTTGCTGAGGTGGAAGAACGCTTCCTGCTTCACCTTGAACGGCAGGTTGCTGCGGAGGATCTGCGGCAGCAGCTTGCGCGCGGTCTGGATGCTGCCCTTCGCCCAGCGGTGCTGCTGGCTCTTGAAGGCGTTCATGTCCACCGGCACTTCGGCCGGAGAGATGACGTCGGGGAGGAAGACGAACTGCCAGCCCTTCAGCTGCGCCCGGTACGAGAGATCGAGATCCTCGGTGAGGGTGTCGTGCTGCCACCCGCCCGCGTCGGTGATCGTGCTCGCGCGCCAGATGCCGGCGGTGCCGTTGAAGTTGAAGAAGCAGCCGCTGCGGTTGCGCGCGGTGTGCTCGATCATGAAGTGGCCGTCGAGGAAGATGCTCTGGGCCTGGGTGAGGATCGAGTACTCGCGGTTGAGGTGGCCCCAGCGCACCTGCACCATCCCGACCTTCGCGTCGGCGAAGAACGGCACCGTTCGCTTGAGGAAGTCGGGGCTGGGGACGAAGTCGGCGTCGAACACCGCCACGAACTCACCCTTGGCGACCTTCAGGCCCGCCTCGAGCGCCCCGGCCTTGAAGCCGTACCGGTTGGTGCGGTGGAGATAGACGATGTCGACGCCCTTGTTCTTCCAGCGCTCGACGCAGGCGCGCGCGATCCCGCAGGTCTCGTCAGTCGAGTCGTCGAGCACCTGAACTTCCAGCAGCCCTGGCGGGTATTCGATCTTGCAGACCGAATCGATCAGCCGCTCGACCACGTACAGCTCGTTGAACACCGGGAGCTGAATCGTGACGCGCGGCGTCTGGGCGAGCACTCCGTTGGGAGTGGGGAGCTTGAACTTGTGGCGGTAGTAAAGGAACGCCATCCGGTAACGGTGGGAGCCGTAGACCGACAACACAGCCAGAACGCCAAAGTAGATGGCGAGAAAGAGAACTTCGACGGTGCTCAT
>JAGSPQ010000199.1 GCA_018262385.1 Myxococcaceae bacterium
CGCCCCGCTTCGAGCAGGCGATGAACCGGCTCGCCCTGGCAGTCGCTCCCGGCGGCATCCTCGTGCTCGGCCCGGTGGAGTCGGCGGCTGCGAAGCTGCCGGAGTTCGACGTGCTCCACCCGGGCGCCTGCGTGATGTACCGCAAGCGCCTCGCCGGCCTCACCCCGCCGCCCGAAGCTCGACCGAGCCGACCGAGCCGACCGAGCCCGGTCGCGCGGCCCGCGCCCGCCAGCGCGCCTTCTCACTTCCGCCCAGGCCCGGTGCTGGCGATCGCGCCGCCGCCGCCAGTGCCGGAGCTCGCCGCGCGGGTGGCCGAGGCGCGCGCCCTCGCCGACCAGGGGCAGCTCGATCAGGCGCGTGCGCTGGCCGGAGCGCTGCGCCGCACCCACGGAGACCTGGGCGAGCTGCGGATCCTCGGCGCCTTGATCCACCTCGAAGAGGGCAACCACAAGGCGGCGGCGGCCGAGCTGGAGGCCGCGATCGCCGCCCGCGCCGACCTGGCGATGGCCCACTACCTGCTCGGCTTCATCTTCGACGGCGAAGGAGCCCGCGCCCAGGCCGAGTCGAGGTACCGCACGGCGCTCCACGCGATCGGCGACGCCCCTGCGCACGCGCTCGTCCCGGGCGGGGGAACCCTGACCGTCGCCGAGCTGATCTCCACCCTCACCTACGTGCTGGGCCTCACCCCCGAGGTCGCGGTTTGAGCCAACTCCTCTCCGACATCGCGCTGCTCAAGCGCCGCGCCGCCGCGCTGGCGCGTCCGCTCTCCGACGGCACCTTCCGGGCGGGGGGCCAGGAGCTGCTGGTCACCCTGGTCGGCCAGGCGCGCTACGCGGCCCGGCTCGAGGCGCTCGCGGCGGTGGTTCCCCTGGCGCGGCTGACCCGCCTTCCCCAGGCCCCGCGCTTCATCGCCGGGCTGGCGCCGCTCCACGGTCGGATCGTGACCATCGTCGATCTCGGGGCCCTGATGGGCGAGGTGGCGCTGCCCCCGATCCGCTTCGCGTTGATCCTCGAGATCAACGGAGAGCCCTTCGGCCTCGGCGTGCCCGCGCTGATCGGCCTCGAGCCCGACCGCAGCACCCCGGGCGCCGCGATTCCCGCCGGCGTCCCCGAGCCGGCGCGCCACCTGATCGAGGCGGTCAGCCCCGACGGGGTGTGCCGCCTGAACCTTCCTCGCCTCGTCGAAACGCTGACCTCTGCTGAAACTCAAGGAGCACCGCAAAATGAGTGAACTCGCCCTTCCCCCCGCCCCGCTGCAGCGGGCCTCGGCCACCGGCCTCTACACGGCCTTCGGCATCGCGGGGCTGGCCATCGGCCTGGCCTTTCCCCCGGTCGCCTCGCTCTTCGTCAAGGAGTGGATCGAGGGCCGCTTCCTGCTCTTCGTCGGCGCCTGCGTCGCCGCCGGAGAGATGATGGCCCTGATCGCCGCGGTGTCGGTGCGCGCCACGGTGATCCGGCGCCTCGAGGCCCAGGAGCAGTTGGAGCGCGAGAAGCGGCGGACGCTGCAGGAGGCGCTCCACGTCTACATCGGCTTCGCGGAGAAGATCGCCCAGGGCAACCTGGTGGTGCGGCTGGGCTCGTCCGCCGACAAGTACGCCGATGCCGAGGTGACGCGGCTGGGACGGCAGCTCGACGCGATGGTGGAGCGCCTGCATGGCCTGAGCAAGCAGGTGGCCGGCGCCACCGAGCGGACCTCGGCGGCCAGCGCCCTCTTGCTCACTGCGTCGGCCCAGCAGGCCACCGGCGCCGCCGAGCAGGCGACCGCGGTCTCGGAGATCACCACCACCGTCGAAGAGGTGCGGCAGACCGCCGAGCAGGCGGCCGAGCGGGCCCAGGCGGTGATCGGGACCACCGAGCAGTCGAAGCAGTCGTACGAGCAGGGGGTGGCCGCGGTCACCCAGACGGTCGAGGGGATCGCCGCCCTCAAGGATCGGGTGGACTCGATCGCCAAGAACATCCTCGGCCTGTCCGAGAAGACCCAGCAGATCGGCGAGATCGTCGCCACCGTCAGCGAGCTGGCCGAGCAGTCGAACCTGCTGGCGATCAACGCCGCGATCGAGGCCGCCAAGGCCGGCGAGCAGGGGCGCGGCTTCGCGGTGGTCGCGGGCGAGGTGCGCAGCCTGGCCGAGCAGTCGAAGCAGGCCACCCGCCAGGTTCGGACGATCATCGCGGAGATCCAGCGGGCGACGAACACCGCGGTGATGGTGACCGAAGAGGGCACCAAGCAGGCCGAGGCGGGGGTGAAGCTCGCCCGTCAGACCGGCGCCACGCTCCAGCAGCTGGCGCAGATCATCGAAGAGTCGGTGCAGTCGGCCCGGCAGATCGCCGCTCTCTCCCGGCAGCAGGCGCTCGGGGTGGATCAGGTGTCGCTGGCGATGAAGAACATCGAGCAGACGATGCGCAGCGGGCTGGAGACCACCCGCAGCACCGAGAGCGCCGCGCGAGAGCTGAGCAACCTCGCCGATCAGATGAAGCAGCTGGTGGCCCAGAACTCGGTCTGACGTGAACGACTCCGACGCGCTACCGCCCGAGGTCTACGTGCTCTTCCGCGATGAGACGCGGGAGAACCTCGAGATCGTCGTGCGCGGCCTGGGGATGCTGGAGGGCCAGGGCTCCGAGGCCACGGCGCAGACGCTGCGCGAGATCGCCCGCGCGCTGCACACCATCAAGGGCGGCGCGGCCGGGGTGGGCTACGAGGGGATGGCGCGGGTGGCCCACGCCGCCGAAGACGCGCTGCTGCAGCTGCCCCCCGGGCGCCGCGAGACCACGGTGGCCCGCGCGGCCGCCTGGCTGGAGGCAGCGGTGGGGGGCGCGACCGCGGGCGAGGCGGAGCTGCTGGCCGAGGTCCGGGCCGAGCTGTCTCGCCCCGAGCCGGGGACGCCGGCCGGAGCGCCGCCCGCGCCCGCCGAGCCGCCGCCGCCCGCCGCCTCGCCGGCCCCCGCGCCGCCCCGGCCGAGCGCCCCCGGCAGCGGGCCCGGCAGCGGGCCCGGAGACGAGACGGTGCGGGTCCGGGTGCGCGCGGTCGAGGCGCTCCTCGCCCCGCTGGCAGCGCTCACCAGCGAGCGCGCCGAGAGCCGCTTCCGCACCGAGCGTTTGCGGCGCGTCGCCGACAGCGCGCGCGGGCTGCTGCGGAGCGCGACCGCGGCGCCGCTCAACAGCACCGAGCTGCGAGAGCTCGAGCACCTGGTCACCCAGCTCGACCGCGAGACGAGCGCGGCGAGGAGCTCGGCCCACGCGCTGGCGCGCTCGGTCACCACCGCCGAGGACCTGGTGCAGCGGATGCGGATGGTCTCGGTCGGATCCCTCGAGGAGCCGCTGCGGCTGGCCGTGCGGGACGCGGCGTCGCGCACCGGCAAGACGGTGCGCTTCGAGTTCGTCGGCGCGGGGGTGATGGTGGATCGGCGGGTGCTCGACGCGCTGCGCGCGCCCCTGCTCCACCTGGTCCGCAACGCGGTCGACCACGGGCTGGAGTCGAACCCGCAGCGGCTGGAAGCCGGTAAGCCGCTGCCGGGGCGGCTGACGGTGCGGGTGGTGTCTTTGCGGGAAGTGGTCGAGCTTTCGGTGGAGGACGACGGGCGGGGGGTCGACGTGCGGCAGGTGGGAGCGCGGGCGGTTCGCCTGGGCCTGCGCACCGAGGAGGAGGCGCGGGCGCTCACCGGATCCGGGATCTTCGCCGTGCTCGCGCTGCCGGGCTTCACCACCAGGGACGAGGTGACCGAGCTGTCGGGCCGGGGGATGGGGATGGACGTGGTCTCTCGCGCGGTGCAGGCGCTGGGCGGCTCGGCCGCGCTCCAGTCCACCCTCGGCCAGGGGACCACCTTCACTTTCTCGCTGCCGGTTTCGGTGCTCTCGACCCGGGTGCTCTTCGTGCGGCTGGGCCGCGAGGTGCTGGCGGTGCCCTCGTCCGGAATCGACGGAACCGAGCGGCTGCACGCGCGCGCCTTCTATGACGTGGGAGGCAGGCGCTTCGCCAACACCGGCGGCGCGCCGCTGGCGGTGCACGAGCTCGACCCGGGCAAGGTGGCGGGCGACGCGGTGGGCCGCATCACGGTGGTGCGGGTGAGGACGCGGGCGGGCCCGCTGGCGCTGCTGGTGGACGAGGTGCTCGGCGAGGAGGAGGTCTCGGTGCAGCCGCTGGGGCCCCCGGTGCGGCGCATCGAGGGCGTGATCGGGAGCACCGTCTCGGAGTCCGGCGAGGTGGTGGTGGTGCTCGACCCCCGCAGCCTCGGCTCGGTGGGCCTGGTCGCCGCGCGGCCCGAGGCTTCGGTGGCCCCGCGGGCGACCCGGGCGCGGGTGTTGGTGGTCGATGACTCGATCACCACCCGCACCCTCGAGCGCCACATCCTCGAGCGCGCCGGCTACCTGGTGGACCTCGCCCGCGACGGAGTGGAGGCCCTCGCCGCGCTGCGCGCCGGCAGCTACGACCTGGTGGTCACCGATCTCGAGATGCCCAACCTCGACGGCATCGGCCTGGTGCGGCAGATGCGCACCACCGAGGCGCTGATGGCGATCCCCACGATCCTGGTGACCTCGGTGGCGGCGGACGAGACGCGGCGGCGGGCGCTGGCGGCGGGGGTCAACGCCTACATCGTGAAGCGGCGCTTCGACCAGGACGAGCTGCTGCAGACGATCGCCGAGCAGCTGCGGGGGGCCGCCAGCCGTGGCTAGGCCGCCGATTCCGCTCGTGGTCCTCGGGCGCGCGAAGAGCGTCGCCGGCCCGTTGGTGGAGCAGCTCGAGCGCAGCGGCGAGCTGATGGTCCTCGGCCATGCCAGCGAGCCGGCGCTGGCGACGCGGATGTGCCGGGACCGCCGGCCGCAGTGCGTGCTGCTCTGCGTCGAGGCCCAGGCCCAGATCGAGCTGCTCAGCGCGGTGCTCGCGGTGGCGCCGCTGCCCGTCGTCGCGCTGGTGCGCACCGCCAGCCTGGGCGTCGCGGCGCTCGCGGCCGGAGCGGTGGAGACGCTGCCCCTGGACGCGGACGCCCAGACGGTGGCCACCGCGCTGCGGTTGATGGCGAGTGTCACCATCGTCGGTCGCCGCGAGGCAAAGGAAGCGCCGGTGAGGGCAGCGGCCGCGCTCGCGCGCCCGAAGGGCACCGGAAGGCAGCCGCTGGTGGTGATCGGGACCTCGACCGGCGGGCCCCCGGCGCTGGCGCAGCTGCTGGGAGCCCTCGCCGCCGGCTTCGGGGCGCCGGTGGTGGTGGTGCAGCACATGCCCGACGACTACCACCCCCGCTTCGCGGACTGGCTGACGACCCAGACCCGGCTGCCGGTGCACCTGGCCCAGTCGGGAATGCGGGTGGAGAACGGCACCGTCCACCTCGCGCCCGGGGGGAGCAACCTGGTCGTAGGGCACGGAGGCTTCCTGCTCGCCCGGCCCCGCTCGGCCAGGGGCCCCTGCCCGTCGGTGGACGTGCTGTTCGAGAGCGCGGCGCAGCTCGAGGGCTTCAGCGTGTGCGGGGTGGTGATGACCGGCATGGGAAGCGACGGGGCGCGCGGGCTGAAGGCGATTCGCGACGCGGGGGGGCTGACCCTGGTGCAAGACCGGGCCAGCTCGGCGGTCTTCGGGATGCCGGGCGAGGCGCTCAAGCTGGGGGCGGCTGAGTTGGCGCTGTCTCCCGCGGGGCTGGCCGAGCAGCTGCGGTGGTGGGCGGCCGAGCTGGCGCCCGCCACTCCCCGGCCCGAGAACTGAAAATGGCAGCCGCAACCTGATGACGTTCTTCTCTAGGAGCACGATGCCGGTGGACACCAACCGCAATGAGCACACTTTCCTCAACCGGCCCTGGTGGGCGATGGGGCAAACAGTCGCCGGCCACGACGCGCCGCGGGTCAACGAGACCGCGACCCGGGCGCGGGCCGGCCTGCTCAACCTGATCTCGGCGACGACCATCGCCCTGCTGCTGACGCGCCCGGAGCTCGACCCGGTGCTCTACGTCGGGCCCTTCGTCCTCTTCGACATGCTGGTCGCCGCGGCGACCGGGCTCACCCCCTTCAGCCCGACCGGGGTGCTGGGCACGGCGGTGACCTTGCGGCTGCGGCCGCTCTGGAAGCCCACCGCCCCCAAGCGGTTCGCCTGGCTGCTCGGCGGCGGCCTGGCGGGGACCTGCTTGATCATGCGGCTGACCCACGCGTCGCCCGAGTCGATGGCGATGGTGGTGGCCGTCTGCTTCTGCCTCACCTGGCTCGAGGCGGCGCTCGGGTTCTGTGTCGGGTGCTGGATGCACGCGCGGATCTGGGGCTGCGACGCCTGCGAGGTTCCCTATGTCCGCCAGTAGCTCGAACAGCAGAAAGGAAGCACCATGGCAGCCACAGTCCTGATCCTCGACGACAGCCCCACCATCCGGTTCATCACCAAGGTCTACCTCACCGGGTTGGGGGTGGAGATCAAGGAAGCCTCCGATGGGCGCGAGGGCCTGGCCATGATCGAAGCCGGAGGGATCGACCTGGTGGTGTCCGACCTGACGATGCCGGGCATCGACGGGCTGGAGTTCGTTCGCCGGCTGCGGGCCAGCCAGGATCCACGGCACAATCGGATTCCAGTCATCATCCTCACGATGGAGTGCGCGCCCGGCCTGCGCGAGCGCCTGATCGCCGCCGGCGCGAACGAGTACCTGACCAAGCCGGTGAGCAACACTGCGCTGCGGGCGCGGGTGCTTTCGCTGCTTCCCCCGGCGCCTGATCCGGG
>JAGSPQ010000200.1 GCA_018262385.1 Myxococcaceae bacterium
CGGCCAGCTCGTAGGCGAGCACGTTGGACTTCGGCAGCGCGAGGCGCGTCTGCTGCTGGTAATCGTTCACCGCCTCGACCTTCCACTCGCCCAGCTGGGCCGGGGGCTGATCGCGGAAGGCCTTCATCACCTTGCCGATGGTGGCCGCGCCGCTGGTGCCGGGGAGGGTGAAGCTCGCCTGCCTGGCGACGAACAGCCCGTGCGCCCGCTGCACCTCTTCGAGGTACCCGAGCAGGGTGGTGCCGCGGGCCTTGCACCAGGCGGCCATGTCGGCGGTGACCAGCGCGGCGCCGATCCCGTCCTTGTCGCGGGCGACGGTGCCGACGGTGTAGCCGAGCGCCTCCTCGTACCCGAAGACGAACTGCTGGCCCTCGCCCAACAGCGCGAGCGCGCGGTTGGCGATCCACTTGAAGCCGGTGAGCGTCTCTTCGTAGGTCGCGCCCATCGCCGCGGCGATCGACTTCAGCTGCGCAGACGAGACGATGGTGGTGATCACCAGCGGCTTCTTCAGCCCCGGCTGGCTCAAGAGGAAGTGGCCGAGCAGCACGCCCAGCTCGTTGCCGGTGAGCATCCGCAGCTTTCCGGCCGAGTCGCGGGCCATCGCGGCGAGGCGATCGGCGTCGGGGTCGTTGGCGAGCACCAGATCGGCGCCCTGCTTTTCCGCCAGCGCGGTGGCGAGATCGAGCGCGCCCTTTTCTTCCGGGTTGGGGAAGCGGACGGTGGGGAAGTCGCCGTCGGGCGCGAACTGCTCGGCGACCGGGAAGAAGTGGGTGAAGCCCGCTTCGGTCAGCGCCTGCTGGACCAGCGCACCGCCGACGCCGTGCATCGCGGTGTAGACGACCTTGAGGCCGGCGGTCTGCCGGGTGGGACGCAGGGCGAGGATCGCGTCGACGTAGGCGCGCTCGACCTGGGGCCCGATGTCCCGCCAGAGGTTGCGCTGGCGGGCCGCGGGCTGCGCCAGCACCTTCACCTCGTCCGCCGGCTCGACCTGGTCGATCGCCGCGGCGATCCCCACGTCGTGGGGCGGGATGATCTGCGCGCCGTTGGCCCAGTAGACCTTGTAGCCGTTGTACTCGGGAGGGTTGTGGCTGGCGGTGACCATCACCGCCGCGGCGGCCTTCAGGTGGAGCACCGCGAACGCGCACAGCGGAGTCGGCCCGACGGTCGGAAACACCAGGGCGGGGATCCCCTCGGCGGCGAGCACCTGCGCCACGTCGACGGTGAACTCCTCGCTCAGCTTGCGGCCGTCGCGGCAGACGACCACCCCGCGGGTCGCCACGTCAGGGACGTTGGCCTTGAGGTAGCGGGCGAGGCCGGCGGTGGTCCGCAGCACCACCGCGCGGTTCATCCGGTTCGGGCCGCCCCCGAGGACTCCGCGCAGGCCGGCGGTGCCGAACTCGAGCCGGCTGCCGAAGCGGTCTTCGAGCTCGACCTGGTTGTTGGCTGACAGCAAGGCCGCGACTTCCGCGCGGGTGGTCGGGTCCACGTCGTGCGCCAGCCAGGCTTCGGCCAGCGACTTCAGTGCCGTGAGGTCCATGCGCGCTTCTTAGGGCTTCAGTCGGGAAGACGCGATCGGAGATCGCGGTCGAGCCGACGCGCACTTCTTGCGGGGCGCTCAGTACTTGGAGGTCGAAGTGCCGCCGGTGATGATTGCGACCGAGGCCGAGGCGCCGATGCGGTTGGCGCCGGCGGCGATCATCTTCATCGCGTCGTCGGTGCTGCGAATCCCGCCCGAGGCCTTCACCCCGACGTCGTCCCCGACCACCTTGCGCATCAGCATCACGTCTTCGGCGGTCGCTCCGCCGCCCGCGAAGCCGGTGGAGGTCTTGACGAACGCCGCGCCCGCCGCCTTCGACAGCGCGCAGCCGACGATCTTCTCTTCGTGGCTCAGCTGCGACGTCTCGAGGATCACCTTCACCGGGGTGTTGCCGGCCGCCTGGACCACCATCTCGATGTCCTTGAGCACCAGCGCGTAGTCCTTCGACCGCAGCGCGCCGATGTTGACGACCATGTCGATCTCTTTGGCGCCGCAGCGAATCGCCTCGCGGGTCTCGAAGGCCTTGGCGGTCGGCAGGGACGCTCCGAGCGGGAAGCCGACCACCGCGATCGGGACGACCCGCGAGCCGGCGAGCGCGCGGGCGGCGGTGCCGATGTTGATCGAGTTGAGGCAGACGGTGGCGAAGTTGTGCCGGCGGGCCTCCTCGCACAGCTTGAGGACCTCGTCGCGGGTGGCGTCGGCCTTGAGCAGGGTGTGGTCGATGAACTGGGCGATGTCGCCGCTGGTCCGGACCCGGTCGGGGCTGATCCGCGCCGCGCCGCCTTTGACCGCCAGCAGGGTGCCGCACGAGTCGTGGTTGGGGCAGACCTGGCAGGAGTCGGCGCACTCTTCGCCGCTCGCAGCCTTCGCGGGAGCAGTGGTGCACGGGTCGTTCTTGCCGGCCTCGAGCGCGTCGAGGCGACGCTTGACCCGGGCCACCACCTCGTCGACCACTGCGTTGACGTCGTCTGCCATGGACGCTCGCTTACTCCAAAGCGTCAGGAGGGGGAACTGCCGCGCCCTATAGTGGGTGCGCGTGCCGCTCGCTCTGCCCCTGCTGATGTGCCTCGCCGCGGCGCCGCCCGACGGGAAGCTGCACGCGTACTTCTTCGACGTCGGGCACGGGGACGCGACGCTGCTGGTGTCGCCGGTGGGGCGGACGGTGCTGATCGACTCCGGGCCGGGAGCGGCGGGCAACCACCTGCGGCTGCGGATTCCGACGCTGGCGAAGGGCGCGCTGGACCTGGTGGTGCTGACCCACGCGGGAGAGGAGCACCTCGGCGCGATGGCCGAGCTGATCGAGTCGGTGGGGGCGCGGCGGTTCCTCGACCCGGGCCTGCGAGAACAGGGCGAGGCGCACGCGGCGTTGATCCAGCGGATGCAGGAACAAGGGGTGCAGATCGTGCTGCCGATTCCGGACCCCGAGACGCCGGGCGAGCTGCTGCGGATCGACGTCGGCGGAGGAGTGGAACTCGAGGTGCTGTGGCCGCGCGCACCGGTGGAGTCGCTGCTGACCAGCGGGCGCAAGCTGCAGGCGAACGCGATCGTGCTGCGGGCGGTGTTCGGGGAGACGAGCCTGCTGCTGATGGGCGACGCCCAGCCCGAGACCGAGGAGTACCTGCTCAAGCGGCGCTACGCGCTGCAGAGCACGCTGCTCAAGGTGTCGGATCACGGCGCAGGGGCGAGCTCGACGCTTCCGTTTCTGGTCGGGGCGCGGCCGCTGGCGGGGATCATCAGCGTGGGGCCGGGCAATCCGCTCGGCGCTCCGGCGCGGGCGGTGCTGCAGCGGCTGCAGCAGGTGGGGGTGAAGGTGTTCCGTACCGATCTCGATGGCGAGGTCCACGCGGTGAGCGACGGGAAGCGGTTCACGGTGTCGACCGAGCGGCTGCCGGCGGGCGAGGCGAGCTCGACCCGGTGGAGCTTCCCGCTCGCGCCGGTGGCGGCGCCGGCGCCGGTGGCGGTGGTCGCCCGGCCCGGGAAGGTGCTGCGGCTCGACGACGTCACGGTGCCGCTGCCGGTGGCGAAGAAGCCGGGGGGGATCGCCAAGGCCTCTCCCGCCGACACCCGGCCTGGCCGGCCGGAGATCAAGCGCACCGCTCCGAAGGGAGACGATGGGGTGATTGCGCTGCTGGTCGCCCGGAAGGGGGAGAAGGTCTTTCACTTCGCCGACTGCCCGGCGGCGCGGAAGATCCCCCCGAAGGAGATGGTGGTGTTCACCTCGCGGGGCGAGGCGGCGAGGAAGCTGAAGCCGGCGGGTGATTGTTCGCCGTGAAGGTGTGGTGCGGCGGGCGCAGAGGATCGGAGTCGAAGCGCTTGCGCCCGGGGCGATCGATCAGGCGGCCGGGTGGACGATCGACGAAACACAGCGCCGGTGCCCAGCGATTACCCGGTCCGGACGTCGGTTTGGGCATTGGCAGGTGGCGGCAGGCGATCCGACGTGCCCCAGTCGTCGGGGTTGCTTCGTCATCGCCGGGCGTCGCTGGTGAGGGTGGGCGTCGAAGCGCGCCCCTTCAAGCAGTGCTCGCGAGGGAGAGTTCCCCCTGGCCACCCACGGGCCCCGAGGGGGAGCGCGGGGGTTGCGGCGAGGTGGCTTTTTGCCACCGGTCTGGGACACCCTTCGGCCGGGGGCCCGAGGGGGTCCGGGGTGCGAAATTTAATTCACACCGAGGAGGGCACTCCACCTCGCGCTGGCCCAGAAGGAAGAGCCGCGGGCGCGGCAGTCGATGGCCGGGCCGCAGTTGTGGGCCCCCGCCTCCCGACCGACTCTCAGCAGGAAAGCGTTTCGGGCGATGCAGTCGGTGGTCGGGCCGCGGTGGAGCGCGCTGAGCCCGGCCTACCCGAGCCATCGAGAACACCGCTGGCCCACCGCACCCGCCGGCCTCTCAATGCGACGGCCGTCGTCCGACCCGACCCGGCGACAGCGGCCGAACCTACGCCAGACAGTCCGCTTCCAGCTCCTCGTAGATCCCCCGGAAATCCCCGCGCGCCTTCAGGTTCTGCAGATCCTGAATCAGCCCCCCGAGCGCCCGGTAGAACATCAGCCCCTCGGTCGGCGGCCGCATCTGCGAGATCTTGAACGCGTGCTTGAGGAAGTGCGCCCGCATCAGCCGGGTGGTGTCGGCGGCGCCGAAGTCGAAGTCCCGGCTGCGCACCGGGCGGCAGGCGATCTCGATCGTCCCGCGGATGAACGGCTCACACTCCGCGTCCTTCAGCGTGATGGTGAAGCCCGCCTCGCGCGACAGCTTCACCGCGTCGAACGGCGTGTCGTCGATCACCCACCGGAACATCCGCCGGTTCACGTCCAGCCAGTTCGCCGACAGCCGCTTCACCGAGCCGAAGTCGAGCACCGCCATCCGGCCATCGGCCAGCAGGATGAAGTTCCCCGGGTGGGGATCGGCGTGAATCGCTCCCGAGCCGAGGAACGGCGCCCAGATCGCGCGGATCAGCAGCCGCGAAATCCGGAACCGCTCGGCGTTCGGCACCTGGTCGATCCGCCCGAGCACGTCCTTGAGCGTCTCGCCGTGGACCAGCTCGAGGGTCAGCACCCGCTCGGCGGTGAGCGCCTCGAACGGCTCGGGCACCACCAGGTCGGAAGCGATCTTCGCCGCCGCCGCGTACTCCCGCGCGCGCGCCGCTTCCTCGCGGTAGTCGAGCTCTTTGAGCAGCTCCTCGCGCAGCTCGGAGAAGTACGCCTGCCCTTCCTTCATCCCCACCCCGAGGCTCACCACCGATACCATCGAGCCCAGGTTGGCGAGGTCGGCCCTCATCGCCTTGTCGATCCCGGGGTACTGCACCTTCACCGCGACCTCGATCCCCTCGTGGGTCCGCGCCCGGTGCACCTGCCCGAGCGACGCCGAGGCCAGCGGCTGGGGGTCGAACTGGGCGTACTTCTCTTCCGGGGTGCCGCCCAGCTCGCGCCGCACCACCTCGCGCACCGTCGCGTACGGCATCGGAGGGGCCTGGTTCTGCAGCCGGGCGATCACCGATCGGACCTCCGGGGGCAGCTGATCGGGGTCCATCGCAATCGCCTGCCCGAGCTTCATCGCCAGGCCCTTCATCTCGCCCAGGGTGGCGACCAGCTTCTCCGCTCCGGCGTGGCCCAGCAGCCCTTCGGTCGAGCCGGCCAGCTTCTTCACCCCTTTGCTGACCACCTCGGTCGACAGGCGGGCGCCCAGCCCGGCCAGGCGCGCAAAACGCGTAAACCGCCCGGTGGCGGGCTTGAAATCAGGGTCGTCGGACACGGGGCCTGGAGGGGGGCACCCCTATAGCTTTGTTGTTCTCTCGCCGCACTGCGCCGTGTTAAGCGCCGCGGCACTTTTCTCCCGCAAGGAACATGAACCCTATGAAGCCCTCTCGTCTTGCCTGGTTGGGCGCCCTCGCGCTGCCAGCCTCCGCGTTCGCCAACGAGCTGGATCTGGTGGTCCCCGACCTGAAGACCCAGACGTTCCTCAACGGGTCGGCCACCGGTCACACCCTCCTCCTCGCCGGAATCGTGGTCTCGATCCTCGGCCTGGTCTTCGGGCTGGTGCAGTACCAGCAGCTGAAGAACCTGCCGGTGCACCGGGCGATGCTCGAGATCTCCGAGCTGATCTACCAGACCTGCAAGACGTACCTGATCACCCAGGGCAAGTTCATCCTCTACCTCGAGGCGATGATCGGCCTGGTGATGGTCGCCTACTTCGGCTTCCTCTCGCACCCGAACGCGACGATGAACCCCGATGGCGCCGCGATGCCGGCCACCATCCGGGTGCTGATCATCGTCGCCTTCAGCCTGATCGGCATCGCCGGCAGCTACGGCGTCGCCTGGTTCGGGATCCGGGTGAACACCTTCGCCAACTCGCGCACCGCCTTCGCCTCGCTGCGCGGCAAGCCCTTCCCCACCTACGCCATCCCGCTCAAGGCGGGGATGAGCATCGGGATGATGCTGATCAGCGTCGAGCTGCTGATGATGCTGGCGATCCTCTGCTTCGTCCCCGGCTACATCGCCGGCCCCTGCTTCATCGGCTTCGCGATCGGTGAGTCGCTCGGCGCCTCGGCGCTGCGCATCGCCGGCGGCATCTTCACCAAGATCGCCGACATCGGGTCGGACCTGATGAAGATCGTCTTCAAGATCAAGGAAGACGACGCGCG
>JAGSPQ010000201.1 GCA_018262385.1 Myxococcaceae bacterium
CGGAGGCGAGCTGCTGTTCGCGCTCGCCGCCCTGCCGTTGCTGGTTCGCCCCCGCCCCCGCCGGCGCAGGTCGCCTCAGGGGTAGCTGCCGCGGGCGTGCCGCTGGACCCAGCTGAGGTCCTGCTCGAGCTGCCGCGCCACCGCGAGCACCTGGCCGTCGGCGTTCATCCGCCCGACCAGCTGCACCCCGATCGGCAGCCCATCGGCCGAGATCCCCGCCGGCACGCTGACCGCCGGCTGCCCGGTGAGGTTGAAGATCGCGGTGAAGGCGCCCATCACCGCCGCGGCGCGGAAGGCCTCCTCCGGCCCCAGCCCCGCCCACTGGCCCACCCGCGGCGCGAGGATCGGCAGGGTCGGCGTCACCCACAGATCGGCATCGCCGAACCAGCGCAGCACCCGCTCGGACACGCCGGCCGCGCGGCGCGCCACCTCGGCCTCGGGGATGTGCCGGCCGGTCTCCCGCAGCCACCGGGTCACCGGCTGCAGCGAGCTGTCGCTCAGCAGCGGAATGCGCGCGAGCTGCCGCTGCCAGATCGGCACCACCTCCTCGAGGCTTCCTTCCGGGGGCGCGCCCTCTTCGACGTGGTGGCCCATCCGCTCGAGCCGCTTCACCACGTCGATCACGACGGCGGCGATCTCGGGCGTCGCCTTGCCGATCGGCGAGGTGGTGGTGAAGCGCACGGTGAGCTGCGACCGCGGCCGCTGAGCGGACGCCAGGAACGAGGTCTCTCCCCGCCGCCCGGCGAGCACGTCGAGCATCGCGGCGACGTCGTCGACCGTTCGCCCGAGCGGGCCGATGGTGATCATCCCCGCCGGGTCGATGCGGCCGTAGTCGTTCGGGATCGCGTAGCGCGACGCCTTGTGGCCGACCAGCCCGCACAGCGACGCCGGGATCCGGATCGAGCCCGCACCGTCGCTGGCCTGCGCGATCGGCAGCAGCCCTGCCGCGACCGCGGTGGCCGAGCCCCCGCTGGACCCGCCCGAGGTGTGCGCGCGATCCCATGGGTTTCGGGTCGGCAGGTGAATCGCCGGCTCGGTCACCGGCATCGCGCCCAGCTCGGAGGTCGACAGCTTGCCGAGGATCACGAACCCCGCCCGCCGGATCGCGGCGGTGGTGACGTCGTCGATCGGCGAATAGAAATACCGGAACGCCTTCGAGCCCATGCGGGTGAACGTCCCGCGGGCGAGGTTGAGGTCCTTGATCCCGGTGGGGACCCCGTGAAACGGCGGCCGCCCCTCGCGCGGAGCGGCGTCCATCTTCCGCGCCGCCGCCCGCCCGTTCTCCTCGAGGACCTGGACGAACGAGCCCAGCGCCGGATCGTGGCGGGCGATCCGATCGAGGTACAGCCCCACCAGCTCGGACGACGAGAGCTTCCGCTCGCGAATCAGCCTTGCCTGCTCCAACGCGGACATCGACAACAGTTCGGTGCTCAAGGTGGCGCAGCATAGCGAGTAGGCTGCGCCCCATGCGTGGGACGACTGTGGTGGTGGGCTTGATGGCGATCGCGGCGTACGCCGCCGACGGGGGCGCGGCGAAGGCGCCCGGGAAGGCCGCGGTCGACGCGGGGGCAGCCACCGTCGACGCGGGCAGCCCGCTGGGGTGGCGCGCGAAGCCGGTGCTGCTGTTCACCGATGATCCGGCGGTGGTCGAGAAGTACGCGCTCGCCAAGCCGCACGAGCGCGCGGCGATCAAGGGCGTGCTCACCAAGCTGACCGTGGGCAAGCGCGCCGCCGGGGCGATTCTGCTCGAGAACTACGACCTGCCGTTCTCGCGGCGGGTGGATCTGGCCGCCGACGTGGTGATCACCGACCCCACCGGGCGGGTGGTGCTCGACAAGGCCGGCATCGCCGGCGCCCAGACGATGGATCCGAAGACGATGGTGCTGGTGCCGCTGACTCCGACGTTCGGGATGATGTTCGGGCTCACCGACCCGGAGGGCGAATACAAGGTCCGGGTGGTGGTGTGGGACCAGGTCCGCGGCGCGTCGGCGGTGCTCGAGACGAAGTTCCTCGTCACCCGATGAGCGGAGCAGACGGGGTCACGCTGCACCAACGCCTGCAGGGCAAGCGCTTCGGCTGCGTGCTCTCGGCCGGCTTCTTCGGCTTCTACGGCCACGCCGGCTTCGTCGACGCGCTGCTGGCGAGCGGCCTTCAGCCCGCCGCCTGGGCCGGCACCTCGGCCGGAGGGATGGTCGGCGCGCTCGCCGCTTCCGGAGTTCCGCGCGCGCAGATCTGCGAGGCGATCCTCAACGTCAGCCGGGCCGACTTCTGGGATCCGGATCCGATCGGAATCGCCTGGGACATGCTGCGCCCCGGTCACCGCGCCGGCGGGCTGCTCAAGGGCGGGAAGTTCCGCGGGCTGCTCGAGCGCCACCTGCGCGCCCGCCGGTTCGAGGACTGCCCGACGCCGCTGCTGATCAGCGTCACCAACCTCACCACCCAGCAGACCGAGGTGCTGACCCGCGGAGATCTTTCTTCGGCGGTGCTGGCCACCTGCGCCTACCCGGGGCTGTTCGCGCCGATCGAGCGGGACGGCGCGCTGCTGTGGGACGGAGGGATCGTCGACAAGGCGCCGGTGCTCGCCCTCTCCGACGCGGGGCAGAAGCTCGACGCGCTGCTGGTTCACTTCCTCCCCAGCCGCGACGGCGCCGCCGGGCCCAAAGGCGCGTTCGCCTACGCCAGCGGGATGGCGGGGGGCATGGTGGCGTCGCGAAAAGATCACTTCCGCCTGCAGCTCGAGGTGCTGAAGGCGCGCGGGATCGAGGTCCACGTCGTGACCTCGCAGCTGCCGCCGGTCAGCCCGACGACGATGCACGAGGGCGCGCGGGCGATGGAGGCCGGCCGCCAGTCGCTGCGCAGCGCGTTGAGCGCACCGCCCGCGGGCTGGCTCGGCTCGGCCTGACGCTCACCGCGCGTGGCGCCGGTGCTCGACCATCAGGCAGCGGTCCTGGACCACGTCGATTCCCGCCGCGACCAGCTTCTGCGCGACCTCGTCGTTCGAGATCCCCAGCTGCATCCAGACCACCTTCGGCTTCTTCGCGAGCAGCTCCTCCAGGTGCCCGGCCACGTCGGCCGGCCGCCGGAAGACGTCGACCAGGTCGAGCGCTCCGGGAATGTCGGTGAGCTTTCGGAACACCGGCTTGCCCAGGATCTCGGTGACCTCCGGGTAGTAGACGGGCACCGGCACCACCTCCACCCCCGCCTGGGCGAGGTAGGCCGGCACGTAATAGGCCGCCTGGTCCCGCTGGGCCTCGGTCTTGATCCCCAGCACCGCGACCCGGTGGAGGTTCTTCACCACCTGGGCGATGCCTGCCTCGTCGTCGATGATCCGCGCCATCCCCGACACTTAACGCGTGTATCTTCCGCGCGCCCATGAACGCTCTGATCGTTGCCGCCCTGCTCTTTGCCGCGCCGGACACCAGCTCGGTCTATTCGCTCAAAGGGAAAGACTTCACCGCCCAGGCGAAGAAGGACCTCGCGACGCTGAAGATGTTCGCCGCCGGCCTCGATCGGATCGACGCCCAGGTGAAGGACAAGTACCTCCTCTTCAACAAGAAGGAGAACCGGACCTACACCCCGGAAGAGAAGCAGCTGCTGCTGACGACCTGGGGCGCGCTCTTCTCGTACTTCTCGTCGGTGGAGCAGATCCGCCAGCGGTACTGGAACTTCGTCACCCTCTCGCCCACCGACGGCCGCCACGCGTGGGGCTTCCTGCTCACCCACACCGCGCTGACCTCGCTGCTGTCACACGGGCTGAAGTTCGCCGAGATGACCCAGGGCAACAAGCAGCTCGAGACGCTGTTCGACGAGCCCAACTCCGAGTTCGGAGTTCCGCAGGGCTCGTACGCCACGTTCAAGGTGACCTCGATTCACGTCAGCACCGCCACCCAGCTGATGAGCGGCGACGCCTGGGCGAAGGTGATGCAGCTGGGGCTGAAGAAGGACAAGGATCCCGACGTGCAGTGGGCGTGGGGCGCGCTCGATTCTCGCGGCAAGTCGGCGCGCGAGTGCCTGGTGCGCAGCGGCAACAAGCTGTTCGTCGAGAACGCGCTCGACATCGTCAAGGACACCACCACCGCGGCGATCTTCCCGGCCCAGAAGTCCTTCGCCGAGTGGTTCGGGGACACCCGCGTCGCCCGCGCCGGCAAGCCGCTGATGACCCCCGCCGCGCTCGCCGAGGTGATCCCGAAGATGGAGCCGGGCGACGTGGTGGTCACCCGCCAGAACTGGTTCCTCTCGAACATCGCCCTGCCGGGCTTCTGGCCCCATGCCGAGCTGTACGTCGGCACGCCCGACGACCTGAAGAAGTACTTCGACGCCGATCTCGAGGTGATGACCTGGGCCCAGGCGCAGAAAGAGAAGGCGGCCACCTTCAGCGCGCTGCTCGCCGCCCGCTACCCCGGCAAGTGGAAGGCGTACGGCGGAAAGGACTTCCAGAAGCACGGGCCGATTCGGGTCATCGAGGCGATCAGCGAGGGCGTGAGCTTCACCGCCAGCGAGCACTCGTTCGGGGTCGACTACATGGGAGTGATGCGGCCGCGCGGCTCGAAGCTCGAGAAGGCGAAGGCGATCGTGCGGGCGTTCGAGTACCAGGGCCGACCGTACGACTTCGAGTTCGACTTCTTCTCCGACGCGTCGCTGGTCTGCTCGGAGCTCGTCTACAAGTCGTACGCCCCGTCGAACGACATGAAGGGGCTGAAGATCGACCTCGTCGACGTGGCCGGCCGCCGCACCCTGCCCGCCAATGATCTGGTGAAGCTGTACGACCGGGAAGCCGGCAAGCCCGATCGCCAGCTCGACTTCGTCGCCTTCATCGACGGGCGCGAGAAGGAAGGCACGGTGGTGGTCAGCGACGAGGCGGCCTTCCGCAAGACCCACGCCCGGATGAAGTGGGACGTCGCCCAGAAGTAGGCGTCTACGGAATCACCGGCGCGGTGGAAAAGGTCCGCGACGGATCGGAGGGCTCGGGGGTGTTGGTGGGGCCGAGCACCCCGTCGAGCTTGTTGGAAGTCGAGTCGAGCACCGCCTGCCCGGCCATTTCGTCGAACCGGTAGTACGCGATCAGCCCCGGCGCATTGGTCGGGAGCAGCCGGTTGTACGAGGCGTTGAGCTGGGCCGGGGTTCGCGCCACGTTCCAGATCCGCACCTCGTCCATCCGACCGCTCATGTAGGTGGCGGAGCCGAAGAAGATCTCTTCGATGCCGAGCGTCATCGGCCCCTGCGTGGGTCCCAGGGTTCCCGGGAACGACCCGGACGCCGTCTGGGTTCCATTCTCGTAGAGGGACAGGTTGTTGCCGTCGTAAACCATTGCCAGGTGCACCCAGGTGTTCATCTGCAGGGGGGCGTTCACGGTGTTTTGACCCGGGGCCCCCCCTCGAACGATCCGCCCGGTGAGCTGCGGCCCCAGGAAGGAGGTGAACTGGAGCAGGTACTTGTCCGGGTTGCCGCCCGCCCCCCACATCGAGACCGCCGCCCCGGTGGGCGAGTTGAGGAACACCCACGCCTCGACGGTGGTCACCGGGGTGTCGAGCAGGGGCGAGGTGGCGAGGGTGGCGAGGTCGTCGACCCCATCGAAGAACAACGCGCCGCCCGGGCCGGTGAGCGTGAAGATCGCCACCACGGTGGTGGCCGCGGTCATCGTCACGATGCAGTTGCCGGTGCCGCTGCAGCCGCCCCCATTCCAACCGGAGAAGCTCGAGCCCGAGCCGGACACCACGTTCGCGGTGAGAGTCACGACCGTGCCGTGGCTGACCACCTCGCTGCAGTCCGCGCCGCAGGTGATCCCGGTGCCGGTCACCGTGCCCGCGCCCGTGCCCGGCTTCGACACCGAGAGCGTGTACTGGTTGAGCCTGAAGTTGGCGATCACCGTGGTCGCGGCGGTGACGGTCACCACGCAGCTGCCGGTGCCCGAGCAGCCGCCTCCGCTCCAACCGAGGAAAGTGGAGCCGGTCGCAGCGGCGGCGGTCAGGGTGACCGTCGCGCCGTGGTTGATCGACGCGCTGCAGCTGCTGCCGCAGCTGATCGCCCCGCCGGTCACCGTGCCCGAGCCGTTGTCCGGCTTGGAGATCGTGAGCGGGTATTGGTTGAGGGTGAACGTCGCGGTGACCGACAGCGAGCTGTTCATCGTCACCTGGCAGGTGCCGGTGCCGGTGCAGGCCCCGCCCCAGCCGGTGAAGGTCGAGCCGACCGCCGTCGCCGCGCTGAGCGTGACGATCGTGCCAGGCGGATAGGCCTCTGAGCAGTCCGTTCCGCACGTGATTCCACCCGGAGTCGAGCTGACCGTGCCCGTGCCGTTTCCGGGTCTCGTCACCACCAGCGGGTTGTTGAGCG
This sequence comes from Myxococcaceae bacterium, assembly GCA_018262385.1. Taxonomy (GTDB): domain Bacteria; phylum Myxococcota; class Myxococcia; order Myxococcales; family Myxococcaceae; genus JAGSPQ01. The sequence continues at coordinate 6,331 of JAGSPQ010000201.1, forward strand.
CGAACGCCGCGCTGATCGTCACGTCGGCGGTCACGGTGAAGGTGCACTGACCGGTGCCGGAGCACGAGCCGCCAGACCAGCCGAGGAACGTGGAGCCGCTGACCGCAGTGGCGCTCAGCGTGACCATCGTGCCGGCCGTGGTGACCAGGGTGCAGCTGCCCGGGCAGGAGATGCCGGTCGGGCTCGAGGTGACCGTGCCCGAGCCAGTGCCGTTCGTGGTCGCCGTCACCCGGAAGTTCGCCGGAGCGCCGCCGCCTGCGCCACCGGCAGTTCCGCCGCCTGCCCCACCCGCGGTGCCGCCGCCCGCTCCGCCCGC
>JAGSPQ010001023.1 GCA_018262385.1 Myxococcaceae bacterium
TCGCCCATCAGCAGCCGGAACCACAGCGGGGTCTGGCGCAGGTCGGCGGCGACTTCCTCACCGAAGGCGGGGTCGATCACCAGCAGTCCGCGCGGGTGCTTCACCACCACCGAGCTGATCACCTGGTGCCAGGGCGCGAAGGAGAAGTCGTCGATCGCCGCCCACAGCTTGCGGTGCTGCACCTCGCCGTCGAGGCGGCACACCTCCAGCTCCAGCGCGGGCAGGGGAGCCGACGGGGTCGGCTGAACCACCGGGATGGCGATCGCACATCCGGAGAGCACGAAGAGGATCAGGGGTGAACGCACGGGCCGCGTTCTCTCACGCCGGGTGCGTCAGGTCGCCCAAGAAGGCGCGCGCGGGCGGCGTGACTTCAATTGCCCTTCCCAGCAGGATTGCCCCAATGAGGGCGAGCGAGCAGGCAGCGAAGTGGACGGCGCAAGCGACCGCACTGAAGAACGACGGCTACAACGGCTCAGTCGTCGCGCGAAAGATGATCGAAGAGCACGGAATGCCCGAAGCGGCGGCGCTGGCGCTCGTCGGCGGGCTCTACGGAAAGAGCGTCAACCCTCGCTCAGGCGACACCACCACCGCCGTCCTCACCGGGCTCGGGCTGATCGCGCTCGGGATCGCGATCGCCTTGACGACCGCGGCTCTCACCGAGGCGATCACCGGGGGCAGCACGGCGGTGTACGTCTTCTCGCTCGGGCTGTTCGGCGCCGGCGCGACGAAGACGTTCATCGCGCTGGTCAACGCCGGAGTGAAAGAAGACTTGAAGCGCTGAGTTCGCCGTCAGCGCCGGAGGTAGCTGCGCCGCCACCCGGCGAGCTGCTGCGCGACGTCCTTGCGGTCCTGCTCGGTCGGCGAGCCGGTCAGCCGCAGCCGTTGCTTGTTCAGAACGTAGAGCGCCTGATCGACGTCGTCACCGGAACCCACCTGCCGCAGGCGGGACGCGAGGTGGGAGATCTCCTCCATCAGCGCCGTCGCGCTCGGCACCGGTGCTGCCCGTCGCGGTCCGAGGGTGCCTGGCCGTTGCGGCCCGCTCTGAGCTTGCTCGGGAAGCGGTTGCTTCTCCGCCTCGCCCGGCCCGGCTCAATCACCGCGTCATCGGGCCCGCGGCCCTCGCCGGGCCCCGCTTGCCCAGCAGTCGGGGGCTGCGGCGCGCGCGACCAGAAGGAGACCGCCGCGGCCCCACCTGCCGCGAGGACGGTGGCCAGGGCGACCCAGGGGAGGCCCCCCGCCCGCCGCGGCGCCGAGGTGGGACGCGCGGCCGGGGGCGGCGTCGCCCCGAGCAGCGTCTCGACGCGCGCGAATTCCTGCCGCGCTTCGGTCGCGTCCTTGACGCGCGTGTCAATCAGGTCACGCAGCAGGAGATCGATCGGCTCGGGGATGCCGCTCCCCGGCGGCGGCGGCGCGCGATCTTCGAGGTCCTCGCCCGTCAGCAGCGTGAAGCCGAGCGCACCGAGTTGCTGGAGATCCGCCTCGAAGCTCGCCCGCCGCTTCGCCAGCCCGAAGTCGATCAGCTTTACCGCGTCCCGGACGAGGAAGACGCTCGACGGCCCGAGGCTGCCGTGCGGGAGCGCCCACGCGTGCGCCACCTTCAGCACCTCGGCAACCTGGCCCAGCAGCACAGCCACCTCGCGCGCAGAGAGCCGGCCGCGACGCTGCAGCACCTGGTCGAGCGACTCGCCATCGAGGAACTCCATCACCCGGTAGCGCCGCCCGTCGGGGACCTGACCGAATTCGAACACGTCGGCGATGCCGGCGCACTTGACGGCGTTGCTGGCCCGCACCTCGTGATCGTCTCCGAGGAGCTCGGTGCGCAGCACCTCGAGCGTCACGTCCTTGCCGGGCGCGCACAGGCGGGCGCGGTAGATGGTGCCGAACCGGCCTTCGCAGACGCGCGCGCCGACCTCGAGGTCACCGAGCTTCGCACCGACCAGCCTGTCCGCATGGACCTGGGTCGTCTCGGGGATCGGCTGGAATGGACCAGAGGCCACAGGGCCCACAGCGTACTGCGTACCAACCGCGCGGGGCGGGCCCCTGACCGTCAGGTCGCCAGAGAAGGATTGCGTGGGGAGGCGATCGACCGCCGCCACCACCAGACCGCGGCGCAGCCGAGGACCAGTTGGGGAATCAGGCTGGCCGCGTCGGCGAAGATCCCCAGCACCGGCAGCTCGAAGAACGGAATCGGGGTGAGGCCCAGCACACCGACCTCCTGCAGCCCGTGGATTCCCTTGCCGAGCACCATCACCGCCGTCGCCAGCAGCAGCGCGGTCGAGGCGCTGAACAGGGTCTTCATCGGCAGCACGAACCCCACCTTGCGAATCACCACCACCATCAGGCAGACCGCGATCAGCCCGGCGCCGGCCCCCCACAGCGCGCCCTCGGCCGAATCCCCCGCCAGGCCCTGGATGAAGAGCGCGGTCTCGAAGCTCTCGCGCGCGACGGCGGTGAAGGCGACGGTGAACAGGCCCAGGCTGCTGCCGGCCCCGATCGCGGTCGTCACCTGGTTGCGCAGGCCGGTCATGAAGCCGCTCATGTTGGCGCGCGCGTTGAGCCACAGCGCCGCGTAGAGCAGCATCGCCACCGCGAAGAAGGCGACGATCGTCTCCATCCACTCGCGGTTGGCGCCGGCGAGCGCCGCCTGGGCGAAGACCAGCGCGAGGATCCCCAGCCCCACCGCCGCGACCACCGCCGCGTAGACGATCCGCGCCTGGGCGGGGGCGTTCATCTTCTTCAGCACCGCCAGCAGCGCGCCGACCACCACCAGCGCCTCGAACCCCTCGCGCAGGAGGATGAACAGCGCGGCGAAGAAGACGGACCAGAAGCCGCTCTTGCTCATCCCGGCGCTCTCGATCTGCTCGAGCACCGTCAGCAGCGCCGCCGCTTCCTGAGGGAAGTTCTCGCCCTTGTCGGCCGCCACCCGCGCGCGGGTGAAGCCGGCCTCGATCCGCCGCACCGCCTGGGGATCCCGGGCCCGCAGCATCGGCTCGACCGGCTCGATTCCCAGCAGGTAGGCGTCGACCACCGCCGCCCGCGCCGCCTCGGTCTGGCCCGCCGCGTAGAGCTGCTGGGCGTTCACCAGCCCGGCGCGCGCAGGGCCGAACAGGCCTCCGGCGACTTTTTCCTCGGGCAGGCGGCGGCGAAGGCACGCCACCTCGGCCGGGGTGTACCGGGCGGCGAGCGCCTCGTCGGTGGACTGGGCGAGCTCCTGCAGCGTCGCGGCCGGCGGCAGGTGATCGCAGGGGGGCTGGCGGAAGGTGAAGGCGTAGAACGCCAGCGCCCAGCG
>JAGSPQ010000202.1 GCA_018262385.1 Myxococcaceae bacterium
CTCGGCGACGAACCGCTTCACCAGCTCGGCGTCGGCCGACAGGTGGGGCAGCAGCACCTTCACCGCCACCCGCTTGCCGATCAGCGGGTGGACCCCTTCGTAGACCGCACCCATCCCGCCGACGCCGATCAGCGAGCCGACTTTGTAGTCGCCCAGCATCACGCCGGAGAGGTCCTGCACGGGCCGGGAAGACACGGGCCGCCGAGTCTAGTTGAAAGCCGCCTCGAGCTTCTTCAGCGCGTCGCCCTCGGCCTTCGAAATCTTCGCGCCCATGCCGAGAATCCCGCCCGAGGCCTCGGCCACCGAACGCGCCTTGCCCAGCAGCTCGTTCTTCAGCAGCGCCTTGTCCTCGGCCTTCATCCCCTCGACCAGCGCCTTGACGTAGTTGGCCCACGCGTTCTCGAGCGCCGCCGGCGGCTTGAGCTTCAGCCAGCCCTCGAGCAGGGTGTGCGCGCTGCTGCCCTTCAGAATCCCCGACGCGTTCGCCGCCGCCAGCACCGCCGCCTGCTCCTTCGCGTCGACCGCGCCGTCCGCCCAGGCGACCTGAATCAGCTTCTGAGCCTTGAGCTTTTCGACCAGCTCCTGGTTCTGCTTGGCGAAGAACTTCTCTTCCAGCTCGATGCGGCGGTCGGTGAGGGCGTCGGACATGCTTTTTCTTTATCGCTTCTTCCCGGCTTTCGCACGGCGCTTCTTGACCGACTGCTTCACCTCGACGTCGTTGAGGTCGACCCGCGAGCGGGCCAGCGCGTAGGCCAGATCGTCGCGCAGCAGGCCCTTGCCCACCGCTCCCTCGGGCGACATCCCCAGCCCGACCACCCACTTCGGCCGCTCTTCCCGCTCACGCAGCTGACGGGCGAGCTCGCGCTGCGAGTCCCACGGCAGCTTGCCGGCGTCGGGCACGTAGATCACGCCCCGGTTCCGGGCGAACGCGGCCGTCACCCCCTGCTCCTCGGGCTCGCGCAGCTCGGTCAGCGGGCCTTCCTCGGCGAACGCCTCCGCCGCTTCCTGCGCCCACTTCTGGCGATCGGCCTCGGAGGCGCCGTACAGCAGCACCGCCGCGCGGTTGGTGACCAGCTGTGCTTCTGAGTACCCAGAGGGGGTTTCTTTCATGAGAAGTCGGCGCTCCTTGGAATCGTCACACGGTATAGCGGTACCGGCTGCGCTTTGCCCTTGAGCCTCACCGGCGGCAGCAGCTCGCTCGTCCAGCCGGCCCGGGCGGCCCGCTCGGCGGTGGAAGCGCCCACCAGGATCTCGCCCCCGCCGGCGAGGCTGCACAGCCGGGCGGCGATGTTCACCGCGTCCCCGATGCAGGTGTACTCGGTGCGGCGGGCGCTGCCGACGCTGCCGGCGACCACCAGGCCGGTGTTGATCCCGATCCCCAGCTCGAGCGGCGCGACGTGCTCGCCGCTGATGTTCTGCTCGCGCACCGCCTCCATCATCTGCAGCGCCGCCCGCACTGCCCGCGCCGCGTCGTCGTCGTGCGCGACCGGAGCGCCGAACACCGCCATCACCCCGTCGCCGAGGAACTTGTCGAGGGTGCCGCCGTGCGCCAGCACCGCGTCGGTGAGCCGGCCGAGCACGCCGTTGAGCAGCCCCATCACCTGCTCCGGAGGGTAGGTCTCGGCGATCGAGGTGAAGTTGCGGATGTCGGCGAACAGCACGGTGACGTCGCGCTTCTCGCCCGAGAGGACGACCTCGCCCGACTTGAGGATCTCCTCCACCACCGCGTCCGAGGTGTAGCGGGCGAACAGCCGGCGGATCCGATCGGTCTCGTTGGTGCGCTTGAGGATGTTCTCCATCCGCGCGGCGAGCTCGTCCATCGAGACGCCCTTGTGGATGTAGTCGTCGGCGCCCGCGCGCAGCCCGCCCACCCGCTGCACGTCCTCGTCGTTGGCGGTGAGGATCATCACCGGCAGCGCGCGCGAGGGCCCCAGCTTCAGCCGGCGGCACAGCTCGGCCCCGTCGATGCCCGGCATCTCGAGATCGGTGAGCACGATGTTGGGCTTGAAGGTGCCGACCGCCTCGAGCGCGAGGAACGGATCCTGCCAGGACTGGACCTCGTACCCGAGGATCGACAGCCCCTGCTCGACCAGGTTGCAGGCCAGGGTGCTGTCGTCGACCACCATCACCCTCACTCCCCGCAGGCCGTCGCGCGTCTCGGGCGGCGCGGCCTCCACTTCGTCGGGCTGGGCCATCATCCGCTGCTGCAGCCCGAGCGCTTCGTAGATCTGCTGGTGGGTGACCAGGCCCTGCTCGACCAGCACCTCGCCCAGCCGCCGGCCGTCCTGCCGTTGCTCCTCGAGCGCCGAGCTGAGCACCGGCTCCTCGAGGTACTTCAGCCCGACCAGGATCTCGCCCAGCGGCGGCCGATCGAGCGCCACCCGGTTGCCCGCCGACAGCGCGTGGGACAGCGCCCGCTGCAGCTGCGCCCGGGTGATGTAGCCCAGCGACAGCAGCGCCTCGCCCACCCGGTGCCCGGTGAGGTGCTGCAGGGCGAGCGCCTCCTGCACCTGCGAGCGGGTGACGAAGCCCAAGGAGACGAGCACGTCGCCGAAGCGTTGCGAGACATCGGACATTGGGGCGGGCGCAGTCTAGCCCAACCCCGCCCGAGGGCTCGGTTAGTGCGGCACCAGCCCGGAGAAGGCGACGATGATCTCCAGCAGGATCAGCAGCACCACCATCATCTCGAGGGTGAGCGCGCGGCCGGTGTCCACCTCGCCCTTCAGCAGCGCGTAGGTCTGCGACAGCAGCTTCTGCTTGCGGGACACCTGCACCTGCCACTGGGGAATCCGCAGCTGCCCCACCGCCGCCTCGTACACCCGGCCGAGGTAGACGTCGGCGACGATCACCAGCGAGTTGTCGACCCGCTCGATGAACTCGGACATCTCGATCAGCGTCAACATCAGCTCGCGCAGCAGCTGCTTGTAGGGCGAGCGGACCAGGGTGCCGGCGCCCTTGTTCTTCTCGATCGCGTCGTAGACCCGGGTCAGCTCCTTATCGAGCACATCATCGTAGTAGCGAAACTCGAGCAGCTGGGCGTTGGCGATCTCCAGCAGGTCGGCCACGTCGTTGGAGGCGAAGTGCGGCGGCTCGTAGAGGAAGGCGCAGTTCCAGTCGATCACCGCCAGGTCGTGCTCGGTGTAGCTGAAGGCGTGCGAGAGCACGTCTCGGCGCTCGGCCTCGGACAGCGTGGTCTCCCGCGCTTCGCCGAGGATCAGCCGCGGCAACGAGGGGGCCTCGAGCAGCTGCTTCGCGGTCGGCTTGTCTTCGATCTCGCGAACGCGGAACACGGTGTAGCTCTCGCGCTCTTCCCACAGGTGGGGGTCCTTGATCGCCGGGGCGATCGCCTGGCGGACGGTGGTCATCACCTCGTGCGCCACCTTCTCCAGCTCGGGGTTGTCCGAGACGTCGTCCGAGAACGGCACCAGCTCCTCGAGGGGGGTGCCGGAGGGGATCTCCACCCGCAGCACCACCGACAGCGCCCCGTGATCGAACAGGCGAACGGTGACGTGGGCGTCGCGCACTCCGCTCTTCAGCTTCAGCGGGCGAACCCCCAGCTCGTACGCGAGCGGAGGATTCGCCAGCTGGATGTACTCACTGCCTTCGCGCGACAGCCGCAGCCGGCTGGCATCGGTGTTCACCACCAGCGCCTTCGCGCGCTCGAGGTTGATCTCCTCGCCCACGTCATAGATGCGGTAGCAGAGCGCGGAGGCCTGGGTGAGCCGGTACATGAGGCTCCGGTATCTAGCCCACGGCGGAAGGCGAATCGCGCGAAGTGATCAGCGGCGCTTCTTCTTTTTGACTGGCTTCTTCTTCGCCAGCTTCTTCGCCGGCGGCTTGGCCGCGGCGGTGGGCTTCACCTCGGCCGGCGACTCGGGGGTCGCCTTCGCTGCCTCGAGCGCCAGCGTCCGCACTCTCCCCGACAGCTCGTCCCGCTCGGTGGTGAGCGCCTCGACCTGGGCCTCCAGCGGCTCGACCTTCAGCCGCAGCTGGGTGAGCGCCAGCTCGGCCTTCTCCGCGCGCGCCGTCTCGTTGGCGTGGGCCTGGGCCTGCTCGTCGGCCCGTTCCCGCTCGGCGGAGACCTGGCGCACCAGCACCAGGGTGAGCGCGGCGAGCACCCCGGCGGTGACCCCGAACAGGATCCAGGGAAGCAGGCTGGGAGGCCGACGCAGCGCGCCGGTGATCGAAGTCTGATCAATCGGGGTCTCCGCGCTGTAGTCACTCAAGGCGGGGCGAGGGTACCACCCGAGGCGCACCGTGCCTGTTATTGGAAGCGGCGGCGCTTACTGGCCCGAGGCCTTCAGCTCCCACACGCCCCGGGCGCGGAAGACCCGCTCGACCATCAGGGTGTGGAGCCGGTGCAGCGGCTCACCGACGCTCGGGCCCTCGAGCAGGCTCAGCGCGTCGGCGATCGCCTCCAGCGTCGAGCGGTTCTCCGGAGCGGTCGACTCGCGCAGCCGCAGCGGGGCCGTCTGCTTCGCCGGCAGCGCCAACCGAGGCACGTTCGCCAGCGAGGGCAGCTTCTTCAGCATCCGCCGCGTCTGGCGCCAGGTGCCGTCGATCACGATCAGGCAGCGGGGAAGAGCGTCCGGCAGCGGCGGCGCGCCCTCCTCGGCCGGGAACAGCAGCCACGCTCCGGGGGCGAACGGCTTCACCTCTTCGTCCACCGGCACCGAGTCCTCCCCGAAGTCGATCAGCGCGCTGTTCGGCAGCGCGAGGCCCGCCATCCGCGCGGTGCCGGTCGACTTGTCGGCTTCCCGCGCGTGCCGGACGATCACCACCTGGGTGCGGGTAGGGACGTGCGGGATCTCGGCGCACAGACAGAACTCGTGCCGGATCCAGCACCGCGGGCAGCGGCCAGGCAGGTGCGAGAGCGTCCGGGAGCGCATCGCCCAGCGGTGTACTTCAACTTCGCTGCTTTCCCCTTCGAAAGCCGCGCGCGAGCAGCGCCAGCCCGAGCAGCAGCGGCCCGAAGCCCGTCGCGCTGCAGCCCCGCTTCACCGGGACCTCCTCGGGCTTCTGCAACCACAGGTGGCCGGTCACGGTGCGCACCTGGCCTTCGACCCAGACCTCGGCGCGCCACCACTCCTGGCTGCCGTCGGCGGGGGCGGTGAGCGGCTGGGTCGCGACGAACGGGTCGGCGTCCACGTTCACCGTCTGCACCACCGCGCCGTTGCGCAGGACCTTCAGCTGCTGCCCCTTCCCGCCGGTGACCGTCACCTCGAGGGTGGCGGCGGCGACGCGCAGGGTGTCGCCGATGCGCGCGAAGCCGGCCGAGAGCTCGACCATCGGATCCGCCGGGCCCTGCAGCTTCACCACCGTGCGCCCCTGCCGCACCCCCTCGACGATCCCCGCCGCCGACAGCTCGGAGGCGAACACCATCGTGGTCGGGTTTCCAATCGGGCTGTCGAGCGAGCCGGTCGCGGTGCCCGCCGAGTGGTCGTCGCTGCCGCCGATCGGAGCGACGTGCAGCCCCTGCCCCACCAGCCGGCTCCAGAACGCGATCGCCTCGCGGGTGAACAGCAGCCCGGTGACGTTCCAACCGCCGGTGCCGATCTCGACCGCGCCCAGCTGGTCTTTGGGGATCTTCTGCTTCCACCCGCAGCCGATGCAGGCGTTGCCGAGGTCCAGCATCGGGTGGTTGATCGACACCACCGCGCCTTGATCGGCGAGCGCCTTCATCGCGCCGTCGAAGGTCTGGCCCTCGAGCCCGAACCGGTGGTCGACGTAGCGGGTGGCGCCAATCCCGTTCGCGTGCCCCGCGTAGGTGGTGAACTCGACCCCGGGCACGAACAGCACGTCGGGCGAGCGGCGCTGCGCGTCGGCGAGGAAGTCGAGCTGCGAGACGGTGTTGTGATCCGACAGCTCGACGAAGTCGAGGCCCCGCCCGCGCGCGAACGCCGCGATCTGATCGAGGGTCGGCGAGGCATCGCCGCTCTCTTTGGAGTGAACGTGGAAGTCGCCCGCGTACCACCGGGCCTGCTGCTGAAGCGGCGCGGCCGGCAGGTACGGCTGGCGCTCGGGCTGCGCCGGCAGGGTCGCGGCGGTTCGCAGCTCGATCTCGAGCCGGTACTTCGCGGGCGACGTCCCCACCTTCGCCTTGCCGATCACCACGCTCCACTTCCCCGCCGGCAGCGCTCCGGGGAGGTAGCTGCGCGAGGCGGCCTGCTCGGCGATTACGATCGGCTCCGGGTTGCCGCCGCCCCAGCCGCGGAACCGCGCCGGATCGTGCAGCCCGTAGTCGAGGATGTTCTCCGGCTGCTGCACCGGGTGGCGCACTTCGATCTGCGCCGTCCCCACCGGGACGTCGAACGGGACGAGCACGAAGTCGCCCCCGGTGGTGGGCAGCTCGCCCTCCAGCACCAGCGGCTGGGCGAGCGCGACCGACGAGACGAACAGCAGGGCGAGGAGGCAACGCATCCCCCCGCTTACCCCGAGCCCACCGGTGGCCGGCAAGCGGACCGCGGGCCCCCCAGTCACCTGGCGGTGACGGGGATCAGTCTTTGTGCTTCTTGCCGCCCTTGACCTTGATCTTCCCCGGGCCGGGCGGGTTGATCACCACCGTCCCGTTGCCCTTCTGGTGGCCGCGCCACTTGCGGTAGTGCCCGGGCTGGAACCTCACGATCGTCGGCGGCACCACCCGCTCTTCGACCACCACCCAGGTCCCGTTGTGGGTCTGGTTCCGGTACCAGCGCCCGCCGCGGCGGTGCCAGTACCAGTTGTCGACGAAGAACACCTCGTCGTCGTTGTCCTCCACCACCTGCACCCCCGGCTCGATCACGATCAGCGGAGGCGGAGCGGGAAAGACGATTCGCGGCAGATCGATGTTGATCTGAACCTGGGCGAACCCAGGCGCGGCGAGCAGCAAGGTGAGTGCGAGGGCGAGTGATTTCATGGGTGGAGCGTAGATCAGTTGCTGGTGAATCCAGCCAGCAGCGCGAGCGCGAACTGCGGCCACGGGGGCTCGGCCAGCGCGGCCTCCCCCTTCAGCTCCAGCTCTCCCCGCGCGCCGAAGGTGTTCGGGCCCGAGCGGGACAACGTGGCGTTGAACTTCCCGGCG